>JBBRIN010000025.1:0-13477 GCA_038221115.1 Tepidisphaerales bacterium | reverse complement strand
GGCATGAACGATGCCACCGAGCGCGCCAGCGGCCCAAAACGCGATTCTTCCGCGTTCTCGGCAATGAGCGCCCGCTGGGGCTGTGGAATGGTGCTGATTGACTTGATTGACGAGCTGCCGACCGACCTCTGGAAGTCACGCTTCTCCGCACGATTGAATACAAGCCCCGCCACGTTCGCACCGATCTGCCGAAGCTGGCGCACGGAACGATCGACCATGGGTTGGCTCTGGCCGCGCGAAATGGTGAGGAGCACCGAATCCGCCGCCGCACCCACGACCGCGGCCTCCAGGCTGCCAAGAATCGGCCCGGTATCGATGATGACGAAGTCGAAGATCCGCCGCGCCTCGGCCAGCAGCCGGCGAATCGACACCGGCGACATGCTTCCGGCATGAGCGCTGTCGGCGCCGCCAATCGGCAGGATGTAAAGGTTCGGCGTCGTCGTCTTTTTCACCCGGCCGTGAAGGGTCCCGGCGCCCAGCGCCTCGAGCAAACCCTCGCTTTGCCTGGCCTTCAGCCGCGACGTAAGACCCTGACCCACCATGTCGCTGTCGATGACAAGCGTGCGCGACCCGCTGGCCGCAAAACTGAGCCCCAGTGCCATCGTCAGGCTGGTCTTGCCGTCACCGGCGCTGGCGCTGGTGATCATGTAAACCTTGCGCTCCGCCCCGCCATTCACCTGGAGCATGATGCGAAGCTGGTGAACGCAGTGGGCGGCGACGGCCGCCTGCTCCGGATCGCTGAGCCGATCCGGCAGCGTCGGCAGGATGCCCAGCAGCGGCGGCATCCCCTCGCCCTGTTCGGCCTCGTCGCTGTAACGCAACTTGCGATTGACGTTGCCGAAAAACATGCACATCAGAATCGGAATCGCGAACCCGCCCGCGGCGCCGGCCGCCGCCATCTGCTTGCGCCGATCCTTAAAGGGCGCAACCGGCACTTCCCCGTAGCTGATCACCTGCAGCCGGCCGGGACCCGTATGCTCGATCTGCCACACCTCCATCTCGTGGTCCATGCTCGCCAGTTGTTTGGTGAGGTCCTCGATCTTGACCTGATGCGTCTTGACCTCCATCTGCTTGTTGCCGATGTCGGTCATCTTCTGCTTCTCTTCCTCGTACATGCTCGCCAGCGATTCGACCTCCTTCTCGAGGGCCTCCTTGCTCATCGTCAGGTTTTGAAAGATGCTCGAGCCCCCGCCAAGGATGCTGCCGTTCTGGGCCATCGTCTTCTGAAGATCGCGGAACTGCTTGGCATATTCCTCGACGTCAGTGCGGGCAGACTCCACGTTTCGCTTGGCTTCCTTCAGCAGTTGATGGTTCTCGCCGAGCTTCACCGTGAGCCGCTGCGCCTCGGATTGAGCATTGGCCAGAATCTGCATTTTGGCCGCCATCGCCTGGTCCAGCATGCCGATCTGGTTGATCGTGAGCGTGTCGATGACCTTGCCGGGGTCGCCCTTGCTCTCGCGAAGCTTAAGCTGAAGGCGCGCATTGCTGAGCTGCGTGTCCAGTCCGTTCACCTGCTGAAGTTTGTTCTGGTAAACCGCGTCGAAGTTTTCCGTGCCGAACCCGCGGGCGATATCGCGAATGTAGTTGCGCTCCAGCTCCACCGACCGGCGGATGTCGGTCCCCAGCTTGCGCATGGCCGCCAGGTGGGCGTCTTCCACAGATTTGTCGTTCGCCTTGTACATCTGCTCGTACGCCCTGATGATCGCCTTGACCGCGCTGGCGGCGACGCCCGGGTCTCGGTCGGTGTACGCGATGTGAATCGTCTGCGTGCGCATCGGATGCTCGACCACCAGGTTGTCGACGAACATCTTGAGGGTAAGGGCATCGTTGCCGCGGCCCGTCTCCACCCAGACAGGATCCTTCAGCGCGTTTTGAACGGTGGGGCGAGCCGTGATGACGTATGTCTGCGTCATCAGGAACTCTTCATACATGGGGATCGCCGACAGGTATTCGGATTTGCTTTCGATGATCGGAAGCATCTTGTAATACAGCATCACCGACCCGTCGCTGCGATAGACGGGCTTTTGCACTTTCCAGCCGGCGTAAGCACCGCCAAGGGAGAGGATCAGCGCCAGGGGAATTGCGATCCAATAGCGCCCGCGCAGCGCGCGGTGGATGGTGTGCATCATGCTGCGCGGGCGCTGGCCTTCGAACGCGCCGGCGCCGCTGGTTCCGCCTGGCTGCGGAAGGGCGAGTTCGGTCGATTCTCCAAAGCCGTCAAAGGGCGTCATGGCTTGCTCGGTGCTGCCGTTACCGGTCATCGTCGTCGACATCGTTCATCCCTCCAGGGATTGCACGCAGCTCGACCTTAATGCCCCACGCGGGGGATCAGGTTCGCCGCATTGCGCAGCACGTCGATCAGCGGGCGATTCGCCCCGATCAGCGTGCTGAAAATGGCGTCCCGTTCAGCCCCACCCACTGAGGCATCGAACAGGAGCTGGACCTGCGCCACGCCGTATGCCAATTCACGATAGTCCTTGGCAGCCGCGTTGACGCCTTCCATGTCTGGAACGATCTTGCCGTTCGGCAAGATGAAAAAATCTCGAATGTATTGCCGGGCCCCGTTGGGCCACGTCACGCCGTACTCGCAGCCGGTGATCTCCAGGCCCTCGCCCACCCGCCAGGTGGCGCAGTCCCCCGGAAAGTTGATCAAGCAGCCGGCATTCCGATAACAGATCGGCGGGAAGTGCCCCTGCATGTCCTCGGTTTCGCGGCATTGAACCAGCAACAGCTGCACCGACTGCCCGGTCACCAGGTTCGCATACGGTCGGTGCAGGTACGCGTTGGCATGAAGCATCTCGGCCGCGTCGCTCGGCAGCGGGATCTCCTTGCCGGCATACCACGGGCCGATCACCTTCGGCGCCGCTTTGACCGCACGCTCGGCTGCCACATGAAACGACGCGGCCTCACTGCGATCGACGCGAAGCTTGTCGAGCGACGACATGCCCAGCAACATCGCGCCCGCCAGCGCGGGGGCCGCCATCTTTACGATCTTTCCAATCACCGGCCCCTCCTTTCCGCATTTACCGTTGAAGCTGGAATCAGCACGCTGATGTTCGCCGCGCCCAACACTTTGATCAGGATCCAGAGCAGCATGAAAGCCAGCGGCAACATCACCCAGCCGCTATATGAATGAAACGTGTCCCCCGTCTCCTTCGACGCATAACCATACAGCAGCACCATCGGCACCAGCCGCAGCACGTTACAAAGGACTGCCGATATCGGGCTCGTCAGCAGCAACAGTCCGCGCACCCAGGTTTGAAGCGGCAAAGTGAAGCAAAAGACGTAGACGATCAGGAACAGCGGGAAAATCATGCGCAGCCCGTTGCAAGCCTCGGCGACAGTGACCGGATGATCGTTGATGTGGATCACGTTGCCGACCCGTGACACCGGCGCGCCCGCCAGCGCGAGCGTGCCCGTGGTAATCTTTGCCGTCTCCCGCTCCAACGGCGCAGAAATCCGCTGCCGGAGCATGCCGGGCACGGGAACGCAAAATGCAAGGATCAATACGGCCGGCCATATCCTGGCCAGGACGTTGGTGCCCAGCACCGCCAGAGCCGTGCCGACGAGCGTGAAGACCGCACCGGCCTGGAAGGCGGACGGGCGGGCGTGATTAAACCCCCAATGTCCCATCGCCCACCCCGCCGCCAGGATCACCACGCCGATCAAGCTCGCGCTCGGGATGGCGCGCACCAGCCGATCGCGGCGCACCCAGATCAGCCAGGCCGCCAGGAACGGCACGAGCCAGATATGACTCGCCTCCTCATCGCGCCCAGCCTTATGAAAGATGTCTTCCCATGCCCCGCGCGTCGCAAAAATGGCCGCCGCCAGAAACACACCGCTGGTGATTAGACGCCGCGTCGTCCAATTCCGCTCCTTGGTCGCGGCCGCGGGTGCAGCGGCGGGCGGCGACGCAACCCGCGCGGAGGACGAATCCAGCGCGCTTGCCGCACGCACAGCCGGCGATCGATGCGATGAAATAGGTGATGCGATGGAAGTCACGACAACATCAATTCCCACAACGCGATCGCGCGACTCACACGCCCAGGCCGGTTGTACAAACCCTTTTTGGACCGCTTCAAGTTGCGCCAGTCACGCCCGCCGGCTTGATGCCGGCTGTCGTGAACCGCTACACGGCAGCATCGAGTTTACCCGCAACCGAACTTGGACACGATGCGCCAACCTTGGACTTTGAATATACGCCCGATTTGGGGGCATGCACGAAATATCCGCAGCACCCAAACGTGGGCCTTTGCTCGATAACTTCGCGCGATGCCAATGTTCAACAAATTCAGTATGGCCAGTTTGATGTAAACCACTGCAAGCAAAATGGCTTAGGCGCGTCAGCCGACCTGTTCATCGAACGCTAAATTGAGCGCACTGAGCGCGTGTGGGGGGAGGTGAGACCGGTACCGCATGTATGGTTTATGCCGCCGGGGCCACCGCGGCGGGGGTCGATTGCCGAATCACGAGCTGATCGACGATATGTTCGCCCGCACGCACGATCAACCCCGGGCAAATGACCGAACGAATAACCAGCGCGCCTTCGTCCACCCGCGCGCCGGCAAGGATCACCGAATCGTGAACCTTCGCGGTCGGGTGAACTTGCGCCCCCTCTTCGATGATGGCAAAGCTCGGCCGGCAATCTTCGGCAAATGGATCGTTGCTGACCGGGCGGCCCAGCCGCTGGCGATATCGGTGCTGTACCGCTGTCACGTATTCCTCGAGCGCCCGAATCGGCAGACCCGTTGGATAGGCATGGGTCAGGTGTTGCACGTGGAACTGGCGGGCCAATACCGGCAGCGCCTGCTCCTTCATGTCGACGTACCCTTCGGCGGCAATCGTCTTGAGCGCAGCGCACCTCATCAGCATCACGCCCGAGGGTGTCCCGTCCTGATGCGCGATCAACGATACGTCCGCCTTTGGCGCCGCAAGCGCCGCGGCAAGCTCCGACAGCGGCGAGAGCAGGCATTGAGCCGCGTTGGCGACCAGAATATAGTCATCGTCGCCATACCCAGCGGCCACCGTCAGATCCCGGAGGACGCCGGCCGTGCCGCGGTAACGAGACGCATCGCGCTCGACCGTCACACGCACGTTGGTGCCGCGCACCGGGATCGTCGGCTGCACCGATCGACCGTCGACCAGGCAACGCACGGGCAACTGGTCAAGCCCTATAAAGCGCCGCAACTCCATCGCGTGGTCGCGCCAGTGCCAGAGCATCGAGCGCCCGTCTTCCAGCGGAAGATCCAGAAGCGAGCGGCCAATGACGGTGCTCAGGCGCGACGGACGGATCGAGCCGCCCAGCAAAACAACGGCGCGCAGCCGGCCCAGCGGGCCCGCGCGGTGGTCCTCCGCCTTCAACACATTCTCGCTAACGACCACCCCGTAGTTCGTGTCGTTGCTCTCGCCGCAGGCCATCTCGGACATGAACCCTTTAATGAACGACTGGTAAACGATCGATGGGCCTGTATGGATGGAATCGCCCGCATCAGCCGCGGAGCCGCGCTCCGAGCCGTTTGTATCCACCTTCGCTTCGGCATGCGGCGCTCCACCTTCGATGGCGACCTTTTCCAAGCCGCCCTCCAGCGCCTTTCGCAAAATGTTTTCCTGCGGCGCCGCCTTGTTCAGAATGCGGGCCAGCCGCTTCACCGCCGCACCGCCCAGCAACGACGCGGCAAAAGGCACGGGTCCCGCATTCGGCGCCGCTGCCGCGCCATCCGCGGATGAATCGCCGTGCAGAATCTCCGGCCAGTCCATCCCCGCGCTGCGAAGCCACGTTGGCGCGCGGCGAGCGTCGTCGCAGAGAAACTGGAAGCTGTTGCCCACGGCCAGCCACCACGTGTGCGCGAGCTTTTCGCTTTGACGCAGCTTCGCGATCAGCCGCTCTTGTTTGGGCGTCCCCAACGCAACCAGCACGACATCCGGATTCGCGCGGCAGACCGCCGTCAGCACATGTTGGAACGCCTCGTGATCCGAATCGAAGCCGTCCGGAGCGTTATACGTACCGGCGAGCTTCAGATCCTCAAATCGCTCGCCCACTGCCCCCGCCGCCTCCGTCGTGATTTCAAAGTCATCGCCCAGCATGAACAGCGATCGTCGATAGCCACTGGCGGCCGCAATCACGCTCCAGACCAGCTCAGAGCCGCTCACGCGACTCGGCAAGGGGGTGCCTTGCATCTGGCTCGCCCAAACCAGGGGTATGCCCTCCGCCACGATCAGCTCCGCGGAGGCGATCAAGTCCGCAAATTGAGGGTCTTTGGCGCACCAGCGCAGATGATCCAGCGTCGGCCTCACGACCATGCCGCCTTGCCGTTCCCCAAGCTTGCCGAAGATATGCTCGACGCACTGCCTGACGGTGACGGCATGAAGGTGCATACCGCCCAGGTCGATCGACTCCAGTGACGATAGGCCGGGCGCCATACGACTCGGCAGGATCGGCCGGTCCACGTTGAAATCGCGACCGATCCCTACACCGGCTGGTGGCAGTTCAAACGAGAGCCCCAAGCCCATCCCCGCCAGAGCCGGCACCAGCGGAGCTTCGGCGACCGAGACAGTCACGGTGGCGGTGTCGGCAACGCTGGCAACGTCAATTCGCGCGGTGCGATTCCACTCCGTATGCCGCTTAAAAAGGAAGGCCAGGTACATCGGAACTTTCCAAGCCATGTAGAACGGCGCCGCGAGCAAGGCCGTCAGCGGGAGCGTCTGGCGACCGAACTTGGCCCATGCACCAAATAGGCAGCCGCCGATCATCGTGATCCCGCCCGCCAACAGGGCGGCCGGCAGCCCGCTCGCACCGAAGATCGCCGCTGACGTCGCCAGCGAGAGTGCCCCGATCAGGGCCATCATCAACAGGGCCAGCGGCGGCACCGACAACTCGACCGCAAGCGAGAACGCCTGCAGCCGACGCCCGATAATGGCCGCCTTGAACATCCGCGGGACTTGCGTCAGCAGCGTCTGAAGGTGGCCGTGCTCCCACCGCGTGCGCTGGCCATAAGCGATTTTTTGTTGCGTGGGCAGGCGCCCGGTCACGTGGGCGCCGTCGCAGAACAGCGGGGCATGGCCCTCCATCGCCAGATCCAAGCCCAGCTGCATGTCCTCCACGATGTTCCCGCTGGCCAGCTCCGCCTGGGAAATCACGTGCCACGGAAACGCCATGCCGGTGCCCGTGAGAAGGCACGGAAGGTTCAATCGGCCAAGTCCGCGGGGGCGAACGCCGTTCTTTACCAGAAACGCCAGTGCCGAGACCAGATCGCGCGGGCTGGCATTGCGCGCCTGCTCCATGACGTAGCACGCCTGGGCGGGACGCCCCGTCGCAATCACCTGCTCCACCAGCGCGTCAACAGAACCGGCGCGGACCGTGCAGTCCGCGTCCATCATGACCACCACCGCCGGCGGATCGCTTCGAAGGTGTCGCACGCCGCAATCCAGCGCAAAGCCCTTGCCCCGATTCACGGCATCGGTGCGTTCGAGGACGGTACAGCCGAACCCGCGGGCGATCTCGGCGGTCGCGTCATCGCAATTGTCGGCAACCACCACAACCTCGTCGCCGGGGCTCAACTGCGGCATGAGCGATTGCAGCGTCTCGGCCAGCACCGATTCTTCGTTATGTGCCGGAATGAGGATCACCACCCCGGGGCGATACGTGCCCAGCCCCTCCGCGCTCAGCGCGGCGCCCTTGCAAGAAGCCTCCCCGGGCGTAGCGCGACATCGACGCCCCGGCAACAACGCCGCCAGGCACTCGGCGCACAGCACCGTGACCGGCACGAGCAGCAACGCTGCCAGAGCGACAAATATGATGTTTACCCACTGCAAGACGAACTCCCCAACTCTCTACAAAAAATCCGCCGTCACGGACCATGCGGACGTTGGTTCTCGAACACTTGCATTGCAGGAAGTGATGCGATGTGGAGCGGAGTATTCCGAGCATGAAGCCCAACACCCATCAGGGAGTCTTGGCCTCAGTGCTTTCGAGCCTCATGACGCGGCCCTGAACAAGCAGCCGTGGCCTCGGAGATGCTCAACCCACAAACGCTTCTTCCCGCGTTGCACACCCACTGCGGAAGTGTCGCCATAGGTATCAGATGCCCGCAGGCTTGTCACTCAAAAAAGCTCGAACTCCCAGCACAAAATTCTGCGAAATCGATGCTTTATCGGACCAACATCGATCTACGACGTGAAATTGTCAAATTCGGATAAAATAGGTAACAGCGCCCATGCAATCGTTTGTTATAGGGGTAAAAGTCGGGAAGAATCTGTCAGACAACCCCCGCCTGGCTCGACATGCGGCAAGTTGGGACGACCCGCCAGGCAAAAGCTTTACGCTCGACCAGATCGATTAGGGAAAGACCCTAAACGACGGATAGCGGCGCTACAACGTACTGAATCGCCGGAAAAGCTCCAGAAGCTTCCCCGCTTCGGTCGTTGCATTATGTTGCACTGCAACCCGGCGACGCCCCGCCTCGCCCATCGATTGAAGCTGCGAACCGTCAGCCGACAGCGCCTCCCGCATCGCAGCAGCCAACGGCTCCACCGCCCCCGCCGGCACCAACCAACCGCTCGTCCC
The DNA here is from genome assembly GCA_038221115.1 of Tepidisphaerales bacterium. Taxonomy (GTDB): domain Bacteria; phylum Planctomycetota; class Phycisphaerae; order Tepidisphaerales; family Tepidisphaeraceae; genus JANXVV01. The sequence continues at coordinate 4,914 of JBBRIN010000025.1, read as the reverse complement.
CGGCTCGACCAATTCCGGAATGCCCGCCACGTAAGTGCTGATCACCGGGCGGCGCATGGCCAACGCCTCCATCACCACCACCGGCAACCCTTCGGCAAAGCTGGGCAGCACCATCGCCCGGCTCTCAAGAAGTTGCTGCCGAACCTGCTCATTGCTCATCCAGCCGGCAATGCGGACTTTGCCCCCAAGCCCGTGCGTTTGGATCAGCCGCTCAATCTCCGGCCGCATCACGCCGTCACCCACCAGGACAATCTCAAAATCCCTCCCCTCCGCGTGCAACTTCGCCGCGGCTTCGATCAGAACCTGCTGGCCCTTCTGCTCCGCCAGCCGACCGACGCAAACCAATTTGCGCGACGCCGAATCCACCGGGGCCGGTGGCGCGTTGAGGAACGCCCCGTCGACGCCGCAGTGGATCACATGGATCTTCGACCAGTTCTCATGCGAACACCATCGATATAACTGGCTGCGCCCAAATTCGCTCACGGCGACGGCAAACGCCGCGTGCTGCACCTTGAGGCCCAGCTTCAGCGCTTCAGGCTTGTCGAATTCCTCGGGGCCGTGCGCGGTAAAACTGTATGTCGGCCCGCCCAGCGCGCGCGCGAGCATCGCCACCGTCGTCGAGTTCGTGCCAAAGTGCGCATGGACATGATCGATGCCGCGCGCGGCGAACCATCTTGCGAGAACGCAAGCCTCCGCCAGATAGATCAGGTGCAGCATGATGCCCCGGTCAGCGCCCCGTGCCGCCTTCAGTGCCAGCTTCGCCGCGCGGAAGAATTGAGCCGGCCGCGTAAAAAAGATCGCAAACACCGCGGTGGCCAAGCCAAAGAGACCCCCATCGAGCACCACCCGGGTGCGCGATTCCTCCTCAATATCTCCCGGATCCACCAGCTTCTGCGGCCACCGCCGGACGCTGAACCGCTCCACCTCGACCCCCAACTCGCGCAACGCCGCGATCTCGCGCCGGATGAAGCTCTGGCTCGGTTGCGGATACTGGTTGATCAGGTACGCAATCTTCACCGGCCCGCGCTCCAGCTCATCGTCGCGTCAAACGGGCGCACGCCCTCGCGAAGTGCCGCGACCTTGCCGGAATCGAAAATGCCCGAGTCGATCAATTGCTGCAGCTTCGTTCGGAATTCACCATAGTTCTTTGTCGCCCCGTCGCCCCGGAAGTCGATGCGCGAGCTTTGCCCGCTCACCCCCCTCTGCAGCTCCGCGAGCGAGGGGAGCTGTGCTTCGCTCTCGCTCGATTGGTACGCATCCACGAGCAGCCGAATCAGCAGGATCCGCCAGTGCTCATCCTTATAAGGCCCCTTGCCGGCCCGGTCGGCCTCCTGAAACCACCGATAGGTGCAAATGACATAAATTAAGTGAACAAAGCCCCAATCGCCCTGGTGTCGCTGGATCTTCGCCGGCTCCGTCAGGCACTGCGGCAGCAGCATCGTGTCGAACTCGTGCGCGTGCCCGCCAACATTCCCGTGGTGACCGCGGTGCATCCAGGCTTTGAACGAGCGCGCCCAGTCAACGCCAAACATCAGCTCCCACGTCGCCGTAACGTGCTCGAGCTGATGCTCGCCGTACCACTTGTCCCACACCGGATTAATCCCCAGGCACGAAAGATGCCGCCGCTCCACCTCCGCGTAATGCTTGGCGAGAAATCCCCGGTCGGTGATGAACAAATCGGCATCGTGCAGCAGCGCGTAGGTGCTCGTGCACGCCTCGGCGCCGTTGATCATCTGCAGCCAATGGTTGGTATGCGGGCTGTTGATCCGGCGGGTGACAAAACGCTCGATCGGGCGCAGCTTGACGAGTCGAATCGGCCCGTTCGACCAGCTCTGCTTGGCCGCCTCAAACGCCCGCTCAAACTCCGGCGTCGGCATGTCCGGGATCACCAGCGTCTCGACGAGTCCGGTATTCTCCTGGGCGTCGATCGTGCCCATCGCGATCTTCAGAAACACCGGCAGGTCCGCCGGCACCGGAAGCAGCACCGAATAGCCCGGCGTACGCGCGGCGACAACAGGCTTGCGCCATTTCGAGCGGGCGATCTTCCAGAGCGTGGCGTTCAACATCGTCGTTCTAACTTCCCTTGTACTCGATTAATCGGCTGCGTCTGCCCGCCATCCGCATCAGGACGAACTTCAACTGCCCCGCCGCCTGCGAGAACTTGCCGATCACGCAAAACACGGCGAACGCCGCGGCCAACCTGTCCGCCATCTGCCGGCGTGCTCCGATAAATACTTTCACCGCCAGCAGCGGGTAGAGCAGCAGCAACACCAGGCTCCACCCGTGCGTAGGCCACGCCGCCGCCAACGCTACGACCGGCAGCACGACCCCCCAGAACCAGTTGCTGCGGACCTCGCGCACACAATGGCGGTAGGGGGGTCTGCCATGCATCGCCGCTCCCTCCGCAAAAGCGTGCCCCGTTCGCACCGTCCGCCGCCACCATTGCCAAAACCGCGTCATCGCCGCATCGTGAAGCGTCATCGTTTCAGCAAGCCGGTGAATCTTCCATCCTTTCTCCCGCAGCCGCACGCAAAGCTCCGGCTCCTCGCCCGCGATGACCGAGGCATCAAAACCGTTCATCTGCTCGAGCGCGGCCGCGCGAATCAGAAAATCACCCCCGCACCACGTGGTATCGCCCGCCGGCGCCTGCCACTCGACGTCGCACAATTCGTTATAGATCGAGCGATGAGGATCCCGCTCCCGCCGCCAACCGCACGTAATGGCAACGTCCGCCCGGGCATCAAGCACCGCACACGCCTTTTCGAGGTATCCGGCGACGAGTTGGCAGTCGCCATCCAGAAACTGCACGTATTCAACGCCCGGCTTCAGCTCCCGCAATCGCTTAAACCCCTCATTGCGGGCGCGGGCGGCGGTAAAAAAAGCGCTCAAGTCGAGCGCGACCACCTCAATCGTGCGCGACCTGGCCAGCGCTACGCTGTCGTCGCTAGACCCGGAGTCGACATAAACAATCGATGCAGACAAACCCGCTATGGAGTCAAAACACACGCGAAGCCGATCCCCCTCATTCCGGCCTATGGCAATGATGCCTACCGATGCGCGCGAGGTGCCTGCGGTAGGGGAGTCACCTCCGAGGATGCCGGGCGCGCTCGACGTCATTGCAAGCCTGGTCCCCTCCTCCGGTACTCCGGGGGAGGGTTAGGGTGGGGGCTTTCGTTCGCAAACCTTATCTAAAAACTCACCATACTGCCGACCGACACTTTCCCACGAAAATCGGCGCTCGATCAACGCGCGCCGCGCGAGAACCTCCGCGTCCGATTTCATCGACAGCGCCTGCCGAAGCGCGCTCACCACCATCGTTTCATCCGACGTATCCACCAACACGCCCTGGTCCTCGAGAATCCACCGCGTTGTCGACCAATCGTGGGTCACTACCGGCAGGCCGCTCGCCGTCGCCTCCAGGTAAATATTGCCAAACGGCTCGTCCTGGCTCATGTGCAGCAGTACGTCCGCAGCGCGATAGAGATCCGGCATGCGCCCACGCGGAAGCGTGATGCGACGAAAACGATCCCCCATCAACTCTCTCCCGAGCGCCTCAACCGCGCCGCGCTGCTCCCCGTCGCCAGCGACCACTAAATGCGAATCGGCCAGCCGAGCCACAGCACGAACGCCTGCCAGGACCCGCTTGCTCGGAATCAACGCCGCGACAATCAAAATTACCGGCCCGCTCTCCGGCAGCCCAAACCCAGCTCGATCCCCGACTCCCGGGCAAAACACTTCCTGGCGTACCCCGTTCGGGATCAGCGCGCAAGGCCATCGGTCTTTATGCCGCTCATAATATTCCGGGTTGGTGCAGACAAGCCCATCGCACGCAAAGTGCTTGAACTCCCAGTTCCCGCCCCGCGCCATCCAGTCCCCGTTCTGCGTGACAAAGACATGGCGCGGCAGCCGACCATTCCCACGCCGGGCGCGCAACGCCCAACTCACATACGGATAACTGCACGTCACCGTCGCATCAAACTCCCCGGGCGAAAAGGTCGACAACAATCCCGGCGTAAAGGTCAGCTCCTCATACACGTAGTGGCCCCGCAGGTACGGAACCGACGGCCACTTCTCAAAGAACTCTCGCCCGATGCACGCGCTGCGGCGATATTGGTACGGCTCGCCCGGTCGGCTCTTGCCGCTTCCAATGAGCGTGACCTCAAATGCCTTGCCCGCGCCGCCGCCGCCAAGCCGCGCCATCGCCCGCGCGACTTCCTCAAACGCCACCTCAGCCCCGCGCACGACGCGGTGCAACCCCGGCAGCGCCAACAGCACGCGCAGCGGTTTGACGCGGGGAATTTGCATGGTTCGCAGCAGCATCAGGGGCGCAACGGTTTAAGCAACAGCCCCAGTGCATCGGACACGTTGCGGTACGTCTCCGTGTCGCTCTTGCCGGTCAATAGCATTTTCAGCTTGCGCAGCGAGAAGGCAACAATGTCCGCCCCGCGGACCAACCACGCAGCCGGCGCGCCATAGCATTCTTTCTGAACCTGGTACCGCGCCTGCCACATGTAGATGTTGCGCTGCTTGGCCCCCACGCGCGTCGGATCGCTGCTCGATCCGCCGATGTGCATGATCGAAACCGTCGGATCGTAGTGAACCCGCCATCCTCGGCGATGGAAGCGATGGCAGAACTCAATGTCCTCGCCGTAAAAAAAGAACGACGCATCCAGCCCGCCCCCCACCTGCTCCAGCGCCTCGCGTCGAATGAACATGAACGCGCCGCCAAGCCAATCGCAATCGCGCTTCTGCTTCAGAAGCGCCTCGGGCACGTCGTACACGTCCGCCCATCCAAACGCCCGCGGCCACGTCCACGGCAGCCCCAGCGCGCAGATCGCCTGCCGCATGGGCGTCGGAAAATTCCGCGTCACATTCTGAAGGCTGCCGTCCTTGTTCAGCAGTAGGCAGCTCATC
>JBBRIN010000024.1:0-13916 GCA_038221115.1 Tepidisphaerales bacterium | reverse complement strand
CGGCGATGACGTGGACTTTGCCGGGGTATTTTTCTGACAAAGCCTGGTAGAGGGGTCGGAACATGTTTTCCTGCAGGGATGCGGCGCTGGCGTCGATCGCCTTTAGGGTATCGGCGGGGTCTGCATCCTTGAACGTAGCCGGATAGAGGGGCCAACCGTCCTGAATGTAGAAGGCCATGGTGGGGTGGTATTTGAGGCAGACGTCAATCCACTGGGTGTAGAACTCGGGGCGATCGCCGTAGAAGGAGCCCCAGGTCATCACGTCCCACTGGCCGGTGGCGATGGCGGGGAAGAGGATGGTGTGAGCGGGCTCGCCTTTAAATTTGCCGATTTCGGAGAGCCAGATGGAGTTGGCGGATCCTTTGCCGCCGCCGTTGGTGTGTGCTCGTTGGTGATGTCCGTCGAGCCCGGCGGCCTCGGCGATTTTGGGGAGGGAGACGCGGGCGGGGGCGACCCAACTGTGGCCGGTCATGAGGATTCGCAGGCCGTTGCCTTTGGGGAAGCTGAGGGGTTCGGTCTTGCTGCGTTCGTTGTCCGCGTGCATGAGCTTTTCGAGCTCGGCGGCGGTGAGTTTGAACGCTTCGAAGCTAGGGAGGGAGGGGCCGGTAGCGGAGGTGGGTTTGGGGCGATCGTCGGCTGGCTTGGGTTGAGCGCTGTGGGCAGCGCCAACGGGCATGAACATGACGGCTGCAAGAACGACGATGAGGGGGAGAAAGAAGCGCATGTGGGTATCGTAACATGGGGGGCAAGAGCGGCAAGAAATGACACTGGAAGCAGGGCGGCGGCTGTACAATCCGGCGATGCGATACGCCTGGCGAATGGTGGCACTTCTTCTTGTGATCGGATCTGTAAGCGCCGAGGAGCCATCGGTGGCGGCGTATCGGCCGGTGGCAGGATTTCCGCAGTTACCGGCGGGATCTACGTTTGGGGCGTCGTCGGGCGTGGCGACGAACTCGCAGGGGGAGGTTTTGGTTTTCCTCCGGGTGGAGCCGCCGATCATGGTGTTTCAGAGCGACGGCGTGCTTGTTCGGTCGTTTGGCAAGGGGTTGTTCAAGTCGGCACACGGCCTGCGCGTGGACGGGCACGATGATGTGTGGGTCACGGATAATGCGGATCACACGGTGATGAAGTTCGATCGAGAGGGGCGCGTGCTGATGACGCTGGGAGAGAAGGGCGTGGCGGGTGATGACGCGCGGCACTTTAATAAGCCGACGGATGTGGCGTTCGGGGGAAACGGGGACTTTTTTGTTTCTGACGGGTACGGCAATTCGCGCATCGTGAAGTTTGACCGGGAAGGGAAGTTTTTGCTGGCGTGGGGGCGGAAAGGGACGGGGGCCGGGGAGTTTAATATTCCGCACGCGGTTCGGCTGGATTCGAAGGGGAACGTGTACGTGGCGGATCGGGAGAATCGGCGGATTCAGGTGTTTAGCCAGGATGGGGCGTTTATTCGGCAGTTTGGGGGGATGAGCCCGTACGGTTTGTTCATCACGCCGGAGGATGTGCTGTTTGTGGCGGATGGGCGCGCGAATCGGATTCTGAAGATGACGGCGGAGGGGAAGGTGCTGGCGTCATGGGGATCGCCGGGGGCTAAGCCGGGAGACTTTCATATGCCGCATGGGATTACGGTGGCGGCCGATGGGGCGGTTTATGTGACGGAAGTGGACGGGAAGCGCGTGCAGAAGTTTTTGCCGGTGGGTGCTGAGGTCCCGGGGGCGCGGCCGTGAAGAAAGGAGCCCTCGGTTCGCACCGAGGGCTCACAATTAAACAAGAACGGGACCGAGGGCTATTTGCCCGCGTTTTTGACCTTGTCGCCGGCATTCTTCATGGCGTTGCCGGCGGACTTGGCGGCGTCCTTTGTCTTGTCGACGGCCTTGCCGGCGACGTCCTTGGTCTTGTCGGCGGCCTTGTCGATGCCGTCCTTGACCTTGTCCTTCATGTCACTCATGGCGTTCTCCTTTCGGGAGGTAAAAAGTCGTTCGTCAGAAAACGGTAATCACTGCGGTGTAGACGTCGAGGGATTTGCCGGCGCCGGCGGGGTTGTCGGCGGTGGTGTTGGCGTTGTCGGACCAGACGGGGATGAGCTTTCCGGCGTTGAAGGCGAGGCCGCCGTTGTCGCCGAAGTCGAGGTCGTTGGAGTTGGGATCGGCGCCGGCCTGGTTGGAGAGGCCGGCGGCGACCTGGACGTTGGGCTTGACGGTGACGCCGTGGTCGATGCTTACGGTAGCGAAGAGTTGGACGGAGGCGTTGTCGGAGCTGTTGCGGGCGTCGAGCCAGGAGAGGCCGACGTTGCCGTTGGTCTGGTCGACGGCGATGGCGGGCAGGAACTGGCTGCGGGTGGTGCTGTCATCGTTGACGCGGACCGGCGAGCTCCAGGTAGTGCCCAGGTCATTGGAGTATTTGAGGAAGATGTCGGTGTTGTTGCTTTCGTCGATGATCTCGTCGGTATAGACGGCGTAGAGGCGGCCGCTGGTGATGCCGCCGCTGCGATCGAAGGCGAGGCGCGGCTCGGCGTCGATGCTGCGGTCGGGCTGGGCGGGGATGTAGTCGAAGCCGCCGACGTTGGTTGGGGCGAGGAGGTGGTCGGCGCCAAAGCCGGCGCCGGTGCCGGTGTAGTCGGAATTGACCATCAGGTTGTTGGGTCCCTGGCCGTTATCGGAGGACTGCCAGGCGACGGCGAGCTCGCCGTGGGCGCCGACGGCGATGGAGCTGTAGGTGCCGAAGGATTGGTTGACGGTCTTTGGGGTGGACCAGCCGGCGAATTGACCGAGCCCGCCGGCGGTTCCGCCGGTGATCATGACGCGGTTGGATTTGTAATCGGTGAAGGTGATCCAAACGTGTTGAAGGGCGGGGTTGGAGGCATCGGGACCGGTGGCGATGTTGGGGGCGTCGGGGTCGAAGTTGGCGCCGCTGACGGCGGCGCCGAGGCTGGTGAAGGTTGCGCCGCCATCGGTGCTGCGGAGGACCATGGCGCGAATCTCGGTGGGGGAGGCGGCGACCATGTAGGTGAGATAGAGGTTGCCGAAGGAATCGAAGGCGAGGTGTGCATCGGGGCGGGGGTTGCCGGCGTTGAAGCCGTCTTGTGAGCCGACGAGGGTGGTTGTCCAGGTTTTGCCGCCGTCGCTGCTGCGGGTGACGGGCAGTTGGGCGCCGGTGTTGTCGCCGCTGTGGGAGACGATGACGATGTTGTTGGGGTTGGCGGGATTGATGGCGACTCGAGGGCCGGCTTCGCTGCCCGTCAGCTTGGTAGTGTTGACGTTGGGGCCGACGGTGAGCGTGCCGGCGGGAGGGCCGAGCCGCTGATAGGCGAGGGCGATGGCGTTGTTGATGTTGAGGCGCGGGTAGTAGACGTTGTTGGTGGGGTCGAGCGTGGGGGTGCCGCTGTCGCGGAGGATTTGCTGGACTTGGTCGGCGGTGAAGGCGGGGCTGATCTGCTTAATCAGGGCCGCAGCGCCGGCGATGTAGGCGGAGGCCCAACTGGTGCCGAGGGCGTAGTTCACGAGCGTGGGCGTGCCGTCGTATTTGTCGTCGTACTGGCTGTAGCCGGTGGAGTTCAGGTTCCGGAGGTAATAGGTCATGGTGACGTTGCTGGCGGGGCCGAGAAGGTCGAGGGCGGGGCCCCGGCGGGAGTCGGCCCACATCTGGGCGTTCTGGTCGATGCCGCCGACGGCGGTGAGATAGGGGCTGGCGGCGGGGTTGCCGATGGGGGCGCCAGGGGATTGCTGCTCGCCGTTGCCGGCGGGGGTCGAGATGAAGATGCCCAGATCGTGAATTTGCTGTAGCTCGGAGAGGTACAGGTCGCCGTTGAATGCGCCGGGGAGAACATCGGTGACGAAGTCGGTGAGGTTGACGACCTGAATGTTGTAGGTGGTGTGGTTGGCGATGACCCAGTCGAGTGCGGCCTTGACGCCGGCGCTGCTTTCCTGCTTGAGGTTGACGATTTTGACGCCGGGGGCGAGGCCCTGGTTGTAGCCGCCGTAGGTGTAGCCGCTGGCGGCGATGATGCCGGCGACGCCGGTGCCGTGGCCGTAGTCGTCGAGGGTGATGGTGTTGTTGTCGCGGAAGTTGTAGCCGGCGATGATTTTGTCGGGGCCGATCTGGGGCGCGTTGTAATCGATGCCGCGATCGATGATGGCGACGGTGATGCCGGCGCCGGTGAGGGAGGGGTAATTATTGGCGGCGGCGTCCTGGCCGACGATTTGGGCGTACTGAACCCAGGATGAACCGGCGGCGGGGACTGGCGGGGTGGTAGCGCCGAGCGGGCCTGCGATGGCGGAAGGGGTTGGGCCGTTGACGGCGAAAATGCGATAGAAATAGGTAGTTGAGGCTTGGACGGTGTTGTCGGTGTAGCTGATCTTCTGGCCGGTGCCGGCGGATGGCGGGAGCGTGACGACCTGCGTGAAGGGGCCGCCGGCGGAGGCTGCGCGTTCGAGGACGAAGCCGGTCTCGTTGGTGGCGTTGTCGGTGGCGGAGATGGCGATGGAGGTTGGTGTGGCAGCCGTTACCGAGAGCGCGGAAGGCGCGGCAGGCACATTCGATGGGGCGGTGCTAGTGAGCTTGAACCAGTTGAAGTTGCCGACGAAGCCGGAGGGGGCGTTGCCGTCGAACGCCACCTTCATGATGTAGGTTCCAGCGGCGAGCTGGAGGCCGGACTTGGTGATCGTCTGGAAGGTCGTCCATGCGCCGGTGTTGGGGATGGTGAGGGCGCCGGTCTGGTTGACGCCGGCGAACTCGACGTGGAAGGAGCCGCCGGCGCTGGCGGAAGCGACGCGGGCGGCGAAGTCGTAGGTACCGGCGGAGGCAACATTGATGGTGTAGTTGAGCCATTCGCTGGCGTGGGTGTAGCCGACGTCGACGCCGCCACCGGTGTCGGCGGTGGTCTCGACGTCCACGCCGGTCGTGCGATATTTACCGCCTTCGTTGGCGGGGGTGGTGTCGTGGTAGGCGATGGATTCGCCGCCGTTGTCGAAGTTTTCGGCTTCGATCTGGCCGGGCATGGCGATGGGGGTGCCGGTGAATGGCGTGGACGCGGGCGGTGGGGGCGGGGCGCCGTTGCTGGCGGTGAAGGTCATCCAGTTGTAGTTGCCGGCGTAGCCGAAGCTGGTGTTGGCATCCATCACGACCTTGAGGAAATGCTGGCCACCGGGTAGGGGGACGGCAGCTTTGGTGATGGTGGTGTAATTTGCGAAGTTGCCGGTGTCGGGGACGGCGAGGGCGCCGGTGACGTTGACGCCGTCGACTTCGAGATGGAAGGTTGCGCCACTGCCGAGGTTGGCGACGCGGAAGGCGAGGTCGTAGTTGCCGGAGGAGGCGAGGTTGATGGTGTAGCCGAGCCATTCACCGGCGTGGGTGTAACCGATGTTGTAGCCGCCGCCGGCATCGGAAACCGCTTCGATGTCGACGCCGGTCTGGCGGTATTGATTGCCTTCGTTGGCGGGGGTGGTGTCGTGAAAGGCGACGGCTTCGCCGCCGTTGTCGAAGTTCTCCAGCTCGATCTGGCCGGGCAGCGGGATGGGAGTGCCGCTGAAGGGGGTTGGGCCGGGCGGAGGTGGAGGCGGTGGAGGCGGGGCGCCGTTGTTGGCGGTGAACTTGAACCAGTTGAAGTTGCCGACGAAGCCATAGGTGCCGTCGGTGTCCATCACCAGTTTGACGAAATGATTGCCGGCGGTGAGGGGGACGGCGGACTTGGTGAGGGTTTGAAAGGTGGTCCAGCCGCCGGTGTTGGGGACGGCCATGGCGCCGGTGACGTTTTGGCCGTCAATTTCGAGGTGGAAGGCGCCGCCCTGGACGGCGTCGGCGACGCGGAAGGCGATGTCGTAGTTTCCGGCGGCGGTGACGTTCACGGAGTAGCCGAGCCACTCGCCGGCGTGGGTGTAGCCGACGTCGTAGCCGCCGCCCGCGTCGGCGGCGGTTTCGACGTCGACGCCGGTCTGGCGATATTGACCGCCCTCGTTGTTGGCGGTGGTGTCGTGATAGGCGATTCCCTCGCCGCCGTTGTCGAAATTTTCGACTTCGATCTGACCGGGGACGGAGGCGGCGACGCCGCTGAAGGGGGTTGGGCCAGGGCCGGGGGCGGCGTCGTTGTCGGCGATGTTGACGGTGGCGCTGGTGGGCGTCGCGATGGTGTAGCCGGCGCTGGAGGCTATTTGGAGCGTGACGGATTCGGATCCCTCGACCAGCGTGTCGTCGATGGGATTGACGGTGACGGTTGCGGTGGATTGGCCGGCGGGGATGGTGACGCTGGCGGGGAGCGAGGTGTAGTCGGAGCCGTTGGTGGCGGTGCCTGAGATGACGTAGCTGACGGCGAGGGCGGCGGTGGTCGCACCGGTGCGGGAGAAGGTGAACACGCCGGGCGTGGGTCCGGTTTCAGAGGCGTTGGGGGTTGTGGCGACGACGTTCACGGCGGGCAGGCCGGTCGCGGCGGCGGTGAACTGAAGATAGTTATAGTTTCCGCAGTAGCCGAACTGGCTATTGGCATCCATCACCAGGGTGACGACGTGTTGGCCGGCGGTGAGGGGGATGGCGGTCTTGGTGACGGTGGTGTAATTGAGGAAGGAGCCAGTGTCGGGGACGGCGAGCGAGCCGGTGACGTTGGCGCCATCGACTTCGACGTGAAAGGCTGCGCCGACGCCGGAGTTGGCGAGGCGGATGCCGAGGTCGTAGTTGCCGCTGCTGGCGACGTTGACGCTGTAGCGAATGTATTCACCGGCGTGGGTCCAGCCGGCGTAGAAGCCGCCGCCGGTGTCGTTGGTGACGTCGAGGTCAACGCCTTCGGTGGTGCGGTACGAGCCGCCTTCGTTTTTTGTGGTGGTGTCGTGGTAGGCGACGCCTTCTCCGCCGAGATCAAAGTTTTCGGCTTCGATGCGTCCGGGCACCGCGGCGAGGGCGCCGCCGAATGGATTGCCGACGCTGAGCATGCGGCGCTGCTCGAGCGCTTCGATGACGGCGCGAACGAGGGGCGCGCTTGCGGGGGATGACTTTAGGGAATGAGCCGAACGACGACGACGAAATACCATTGAACAAAACTCCCGACCGGATAACTAGGACTGCGACCCACAGGACCGGACCCTCAGGCAAGCAAACGGCGATCCCGCTTTAGGCGTTTTCCCAAGCGAGGGTAACGCGGGACAGCGGGAGTGCGGAACGCCAAATGATAGGAGAGGGGCGTCGCGTTTTACGAAAAGAGACGAATTTTCTCGTTGGAATCCCGCTTGAGACCGCTCGGGGGGGGTATTTGATCAGGCTAAAAGGCCTTTCACGAGTTTTCCGTGGACATCGGTGAGGCGGAATTCGCGGCCCTGATACTTGAACGTCAGTTTCTCGTGATCCATTCCCAGCAGGTGGAGGAGGGTGGCATTGAGGTCGTGAACATGGACGGGGTTTTCGGCGACATCGAAGCCGAGGTCGTCGGTAGTTCCGTAGGAAAGTCCGGGTTTGATGCCGCCACCGGCGAGCCACATGGTGTAGGCGTCCTTGTGGTGATCGCGGCCAGCGCTGGTGCTTTTGCCGTCGCCGTCCTGGCCCTGGCGCAAGGGGGTGCGGCCAAACTCCGCGCCCCAGATCACGAGGGTTTCGTCGAGCAAGCCGCGGGCTTTGAGATCCTTGATGAGGGCGGCGGCGCCTTGATCGACATCGCGGCATTTGGCGGCGAGGCGGGTTGGGAGGGCGCCATGGTGGTCCCAGTCGGCGTCGTAGAGTTCGACGACGCGCACGCCGCGCTCGACGAGGCGGCGGGCAAGCAGGCAGTTGTTTGCGAATGAGCTTTTGCCGGGCTGCGCGCCATACATGTCCAACACGTTCTTCGGCTCGGCGGAGATGTCCATCAGCCCGGGCACGGAGGATTGCATGCGAAAGGCCATTTCGTATTGGCTGATGCGCGTGGCGATCTCGGGGTCGCCGACGTCGGCGAGTTGCTTGCGGTTTAGTTCGCCGACGGCGTCGAAGATGCGGCGGCGATCCGCGGAATCCTGGCCGGGGGGATTGTTGAGGAAGAGGACCGGATCGGCGCCGGAGCGGAACTGAACGCCCTGGTGGACGCTGGGCAGGAAGCCGTTGGACCAGAGCGAAGTTCCGGCGCCGCCCATGGGTCCGGAGAGCATGACGACGTAGGCGGGGAGATCGCGATTCTCTGAGCCGAGGCCGTAGGTGACCCAGGAGCCGAAGCTGGGGCGTCCGCCGCGGCCGGAGCCGGTGTGGAGGAACATTTGGGCGGGGGCGTGGTTGATTTCGTCGGTGTGCAGCGAGCGGACGACGGTGATGTCATCGGCGACGGTGGCAAGGTGGGGCAGAAGCTCGGAGATGTGCTGGCCGCTGTGGCCGTGCGGGGCGAATTTGAACTTGGATCCGGCGAGGGTCATCTTGCCGCCGATGAAGGCGAAGCGCTTTCCCTTGAGCACGGATTCGGGACAGGGTTGGCCGTCGCGTTGGGCGAGGATGGGCTTGGGATCGAACAGATCCAACTGGGATGGGGCGCCGATCATGTGGAGGTAGATGACGCGCTTGGCGCGCGGGGCAAACAGGGGTGCGCGCGGCGCCATGGGATCGATGGGTGATGACGGCTGTGCGAAGGCGGAATCGTCGTGAAGCAGCGAGGCGAGGGCGGCGGTTCCGAAGCTGAGGCCGGCGCGGCGGAAGAATTGCCGGCGGGTCAGCGCGTGCAGGATTTGGTCGATGGGTGGCATGCGTCAGCCTTTGGTGACGGTCTCGTCGAGGTTCAGGACGGCGGCGGCCAAGGCATACCAGGCGGCGAACTCCTGGGGAGATGTGCCGGCGGGTAATGTGAAGGTTCCGACCAGCCGCTTGGCGGGGGCGGGGTCGGCGATGGCGGAAGATCGCTGCGCATCGAGAAGACGAAGGAGGACTGCGGTTTCATCGGCAGCGCTGGTGCGCGCGAGAGCGAGTCGGAGGAGCGTGGCGATCCTGTCGCGATCGGTGGCGTGGGGGGATTCGATCAATGCGCGCTTCGCCAATCCCATCGCAGCTTCGACATAGACTGGATCGTTCATCAAGGTCAGCGCTTGCAGCGGCGTGTTGGACTGGGGGCGCTTGACGCGGCAGGCCATCCGACTTCCGGCATCGAAGTTTGTGAAGCTGGGATAGGGGGCCCCGCGCTTCCATACGACGTAGAGGCCGCGGCGGTATTTTTCGTCGCCGGGGCTGACGACGTAATCGTATTTCTGGCCGCCGACTTTCACCCATAGGCCATCCGGCTGATAGGGATGCACGGGAGGCCCGCCGCGCTGGAGGCTGATGAGGCCGGCGGCGGAGAGAGCGTTGTCGCGGATCATTTCCGCGTCCATGCGAAAGCGGGGCCCGCGCGCGTAGAGCAGGTTCTGGTCGTCCCGGGCCAGCAGTTCGGTCGAGACGCGCGATGACTGGCGATAGGTCGATGAGGTGACGATGGTGCGGAGGGTCTTTTTCATGGACCAGCCGTTGTCCATGAATTCGGTGGCGAGCCAATCGAGGAGCTGCGGGTGCGTGGGTCGTTCACCGCGCAAGCCGAAGTCTTCGGGGGTGGTGACGAGGCCGTGGCCGAAGAGTTCGGCCCACCAGCGGTTGACGGTGACGCGGGCGACGAGGGGGTTTTCGCGGCTGGTTAACCAGCGCGCGAGGGTGAGGCGATTTACCGTTCCTGCGGAGGTATCGAGCGGATGCAAGGCGGCGGGGGTCGAGGGGTCGACCCGGTCGCCGGGGGTGAGGTAATTGCCTCGCAACAACAAATGCGACTCGCGCGGCTTGGGTAGCTCGGTCATGACCAGGGTTGTCGGGGGCTTGAGCTTTTTCAGTTCGGCGTCGAGCGGGGTGCGCTCTTTGGCGAGCTGTACGTGGCGCGGGTCCTGGCTGAGCCGATAGTCGGCGATTGCGGCGAGCTGCTTTGGATTTCGCTCGGGAGCGGGTAACCGCAGGGCGTTGGCAACATCGATGGGAACGGATTTGGCGCCGGGTTCACCGACGATGGCGCTGAGCCTGAACCGGCCGATCGTTCGCGCGCTACCGAAGTTCTGGACGAGTTTGAAGGTGAAAATCGTTCCGCCCGCGAATCCGACGGGTGATGCGGTCTCGAAGACGGCGTGGTGCGGCTGATGGAATTTGGGATTGATGGCCCAGCCGGTCTTCGCGTCGGCATCAATGGCGCCGGTGACGGGGAATGCCTTCTGCTCGAAATCCGCGGTTGCTTTGACGAGCTTGACGGGCGAGGGTTTACCGTCGGCATCGGCGAGCGGCGCGGCGTCGATTGAAAACGTGTTGAGCACAAAGTTAGGGCGCTGGGCGTCACCGCGTCCGGGGCCGCTGCCGGGGAGAGAGGGGTCGGTGAGGGCTTCGAGCTTGAAGGCACGAATGCCGGTGAGCTTTGTCTGTGCGGTCACCGCATATGTATCCAGATCGGGCGCGGGCCCGCTTAGCAGGACCGACCCATCGGGCAATACTTCATGTGCGGTACATCCAAGGGATTCAAAATCGACGATCTCGAGCACCTGCTCTCCGGCGGATCCGGAGGCAGACGCCAGGACGCGCGCCTCCCAGGCGGGGTCGGGGTTGGGGACTTTTGCGGCGATGTCCGCCAACTGAGCGTTCAGGTCGGCCAACCGGGCCTTGAGGCGGTGAGATTCGGCATCGTACCGCTCGTCGGCGAGCTTAAGTTCCGGCCCGATGAATTGAATGGAGCCGAGGACGTTTGCCTTGGTACGGTCTGCCTCGAGTGCGGTGTTGTTGAAGATGGCGAAGAGGCCGTAGTAGTCGCGCATCGTGAAGGGGTCGTACTTGTGGTCGTGGCACTGGGCGCACTCGAGGGTCGAGCCGAGCCATATGGGTGCCAGGGTGCTGACGCGGTCGAGGACTTGGTTCACGCGCGTCTCTTCGGGCTCGGTGCCAGCCTCGACGTTGGTTGGGGCGGCTCGGTTGAAACCGGTGGCGATCAGCTGCGCCTGAGTGGGGTGCGGCAGCAGGTCGCCGGCGAGTTGCTCGACGGTGAAGCGATCGAAGGGTTGGTCGGCGTTCAAGGCATCCACGACCCAGTCGCGGTAGGCCCATAGATCGCGGAAATCGTCGCGCTGGAAGCCGTGGGAGTCGGCATAGCGGGCGTAGTCGAGCCAGGGGCGGGCCCAGCGGACTCCGAATTGGGGCGAGGTGAGCAGGCGATCGACGACCCGTTCATAAGCGCCGGGCGCGGCATCGGTGAGGAACGCGTCCACTTCGGCCGGTGACGGCGGGAGGCCGATGAGGTCGAGTGAGACGCGGCGGATGAGCGCGGCGCGATCGGCAGGCGGGGAAGGGGCGAGGCCTTCGCGTTCCAGGCGATCGGCGATGAAGGCATCGATGGGGTTGGCGATCTGATAGCCGGGTTTCACCGCGGGCACGGCGGGGCGCACGGGCTTCTCGTACGCCCAGTGGCCGGCGGCCTTGACGCCGTGGGGCCAGACTGCGCCCTGTTCGATCCAGCGGCGGATCATGTCCACCTGGGTTGCCGTCAGCTTTTCGCCGCGGTTGGGCATGACCTCTTCATCGCCCTTGGGCAGGGTGATGCGGCGAAAGAGATCGCTGGCGGAGGGGTCGCCGGCTTTGACGACGTTTGAGAGGGCGGGCCCATCCTGATCCAGGCGGAGCTTGCCCTTTTGTTTTTGGGGGCCGTGGCATTCGACGCATTGCGATTGAAGGATCGGCAGCATGTCGCGGGCGAAGTCGATGGCAGGGCCGCTGCCCGGGCCTGCCCGGGCCGAGCCAGTCCATGGCGCAAGGGCGACAATGCAGAGCGCGGCCGCGATGGGAAGTTTTTGGGGTTGAAGCTTTGGTGGCATCCGAAAGGGAGTACCCCGGCAATCGAATCCACGTTGTCGTCTCAACGGCGACTGTGGCTCGGCGATATCGATGGAGAAGGCCGACATCCCTTTATCTGGCGAGGAAATCATGAAAATTTGTGTTTTGTTGTTCGCGTTGGCTGCCGCATCGACTGCGCTGGCGGCTGATTCTCCGGCCTGGGCGACGAAAGACCTGCGTGCGGGGATCATCGGGACGGATACATCGCACGTGCCGGCGTTTGCGGGGGTATTTAAGGCGCACCCCGAGTGGCGCATAAAGCTGGTTGCGGCGTTCAAGGGTGGCAGCCCGGATCTTCCGACAAGCGCGGATCGGGTTGAGGGGTTCGCCAAGACGCTGCACGATAAGTACGACGTTGAGATCGTCGACAGCATTCCGGCGTTTTTGGAAAAGGTGGACGTGGTGCTCCTTGAAAGCGTGGATGGGCGGCCCCATCTGGCGCAGGTCACGCCGGTTCTGAAGGCGGGGAAGCCGGTGTTCATCGATAAGCCATTGGCGGCGAGTCTTGAGGACGCCAGGGCGATTGTGAAGTTATCGAAGGAGACGGGGACGCCGTTCTTCAGCGCTTCGTCGTACCGATTTCACACGGACGTTCCGCGGCTTCGCGATAACGCGGGGGTGGGGAAGGTCACGAAGGTGCAGGCGAGTTCGCCGTTTAACAAGCTGGCGTTTCACCCCGACCTTTACTTTTATGGCGTGCATGGCGTGGAGGCGCTGTATGCGGTGATGGGTCCGGGATGCGTGAGCGTGTCACGAAAGGCCGACGGCGGGGCGGACGTTACGACGGGAAAGTGGAAGGACGGGCGCATCGGCGTTTATTACGGGATGATCAAGAAGGAGGACAAGCAGCCGATCTTGCGCGTCTGGGGGGAGGCGGGGACGGCGGAAACGAAGGGGACGGGCGGGTACGAGGCACTCGATAAGGCGGTGGCGGAGTTTTTCCAGACGCACCGTCCGCCGGTGGACGCGGCGGAGACGCTGGAGATCTTTGAATTCATGTCGGCGGCGCAACTGAGCCAGGAGCGCGGGGGCGCGGAGGTGCCGCTGGCGGAGTTGCGCAAATGAAGCGCGGGGCCTGGAGGAGCGGCGAGCCATTAAACACCGCGGAGGGAAGCCAACTTTCGTCGGCCACCCTCCACGGCTACTCGGGTTCTACGTGATTTGCGTGCGGTTCAGGTCTGAGTTGATTGGCCGACGACCAATTCGGGTTCGGAGCTGAGGCTCGTCGATGAGTTTGCGTTGGCGGCGCGATCGCCGAGGTGGTTTTTTCGGTCGATCGCGTCCATGAGCAGGTCGAGCACGAGGCGGACGCTGGCGCCGGGGGGCACGTCGGCAGTCGTGAGCGAGATGGGGGCCAATTCGGCGGCGGTGGTGCGGGTGCTGGCGGCGATGGCGACGTCGCGCGGGATGCGCAGGCCCATGCCCTGGGCCTCGATGATGGCGCCGATGGCGGCGATATCGCTGACGCAGAGGATGGCGGTGGGTCTTGGGTTGAGCGCCATGGCCTTGCGCATCAATTGCCGGCCGTGCTGCACGGCGATGCGCGGAAGCATGCGGCTGAGATGAGGCTGCGGCGCGGCGGGCGCGGGGGCGGTGGAAAGATCCGCTGCATCCAGCGCGATCACATGCAGGTTGGAGGCGGGGATTCGCGCGAGTTCGAGGGCTTGGCGCGTGCCGTGGAGCCGGGCTTGATGGGAGGGATCGCAATCGTCTTGGGCGGCGGTGAGCCAGGCGAAATGCTTGTGCCCGCGCGCGATCAAATGAGCGGTGAGCAGCTCTGCCTGCCGGGCCACGGGGTGCTGCACGTAAGGAAAAGGGGCGTCATGGATAGGCGCGCAGTAGCACGCGACGGGGATGGCCTGGGCCGCGGCCTGCCGCAGGGCGTGGTGCTGGGGAACGTCGGCCCATCGGTTGAAGATGCTGTTGAGGATGATGCCGTCGACGCGAGATTCGAGCAGGTGTCGGACGGCGCGTTCCTCAAGCTCGGGGTCGAAGTCGGTTAAGACGACCTGGCTGTCGAAGCCGCGCTCCAATACATCGCGGAACAGCTGCTGGGTGAATTGCGAACAACTGACATCGAGGTCGGGGATGACCAACCCGATGGT
>JBBRIN010000023.1:0-14386 GCA_038221115.1 Tepidisphaerales bacterium | reverse complement strand
CATGTCGCGTTCGCCAGCGCGCGATCGGACGCCTCATCGTATACGTATCCCCGTTGCCAGAGCGTCATCGCCGTCTTGTAGAACGGCGTCTTCCATAGCCATTTCTCCTGGTCGTGAACCGTGAACGGCATCAACATGCCGGCGGCGTTGTGCCAGATGTCGTAGACGGGGAAATGGAGCAGCACGTCGGCGGTGGGCTCGCCGGCCTGGAGGACGGATTGACAGCGCGCGACGTACGCGTTGAACTCCGGCAGGTCATGCCATAACCCGCCGTTCGGGCCGAAATTCACCGACGCATAAAAGAGCCAGCCGGGCCAGGCGGCATCCTTCGGCGAGTAAGGGATGCCGTGGAAAAAGATGTGGTTGACGTCGGCGAGGAAGAGGAAGTCCGCCGCCTGCTTCACCTCGGCCAGCGACACCTGAAAGTGCTCGCCAAGCCACGTAAACGATTCGGATGATGCGAGCCGGCGGCCGTTGACGTGGGCCGCCGAGGCGGACATGCGAAGCATCGGAAGCTGACGGTCATCAGTCGCGCGAAAGATTTCAGTTTCGGGGATGTCCGCCGCGGCGTACATATCGAGCAGGTTGCCCGGGGCGCCGTGAGCCTGATCGCGAGATAGGCCGCCATGGACGTGAGCCCATTCCGTCCAGTGGTTCAGGTAAGCCAGGTGAAGATCCGAGATGGATTCCCGGTAATCGCTCTTCACGCGGGCGACGGTGTCGTGCGCGCCTTCACCGAAGAGCGCCGGCAGCTGCGCCTTGAGGTCATACCCGCGTAGACGCTGGAACTCTGCGAAGAATGTCGGCGTCCAACTTGCGCCGTAATACTCGAACGAATCGTGAAAGTGTGCGCGAGGCGAATCGCCGTGGAGGTCAGCCAGAGCTTGGTCGAATCGTGCCAGGTAATGGGTCGCGCGTCGATGGAGAAGGGATCGACGACATTTCCTTCGCCGCCGGGCGCAGCGCGCTTCACCTTCTGGGCAGGGCCGCTGGCGAGCACGGCATAGATGGTCCATTTCAGCGGCGGCGCCTTCCACTGGACCCGCCCATCCTTCACGTTCGCCGTCAGGTCCACATGCTCGCCGTTTTCTGAGACGGCCCCGACGTACTGCATGGTCCCTTTGGGAAGCGCTTGATCGAACGCCGCGCCGCCCGCGACGGAGTATTGGTTCAGCACCAGCTTGGATGAGGCATCCTGAGGCGTTACTTGCGGCCCACCGTAGGGCCAGCCGGTGCCATCGGTCAGATCGACGCCCATGCCGAGCCGCTTCGCCTCCGCGGTCGTGTGCGCCAGCATCTCGACCCATTTGGGTGACAGGTAATCGATGTAGCGTTCCTCGTACCCCTTGGCGCCGTAAATGGGACAGATCTCCACGCCACCGAGTCCTCCCTCGCGGTATGCTTCGAGCAACTGCGTGAGGTTGGGCTTATCGACGGCGCTTCCGAGCCACCACCAGCGCGACCATGGGCGGTTTTCCGCCGTGATCGCTGGCCAGGCGAATGGATCAATCGAGCCCGCGCTGGCGGGCGCTTCGGCTGCGGGTAACGGCACGGCGCACAGGAACAGGCAGAATCCAACGATCCAGCACCACGCTCGATTCGGTTTTGGATTCATCTGAGCTCCGGTGGGCGTCCCGCTTCTTTCGATCCGCTAAAGGTATCCGCGATGCGCTAGCACCTTTGTCGCCGCACATGGGATTTCCGTCACTGCCCACGCCGAAGCGAGCATCTCATCCCATGATGGCAAAGTCGTAGCTTGTTGCGGCCCGGCAATCGAAAGCATAAAACAATGGAGCATCGCCTGTCGAATCTTTCATGAACTTATGTAACGTGAGCGCAACACCCCACACTGCTTCAGCGCGAACGTCAAGGCCGACGCCAAGCCAGATGGTAACGGCGGCAAACGATCAACCCCTCGCCCAGCGTCTCGGCGGCACCGTGGCTGAACGCCCGCACGATCAACCGCCGCGCGCGGTGCCGGTCGCCCTGCGCACGGCGCAGCACGTCCACGTCTCCGCGGGCCGCTTCGGGCCGCCCTGGTCCAAGCGCATTGTATTGGCGAAATGGGTCATTGAGGGAGAGGCGGCCATCGGCGTGCGCGGGTTCCGCCACACCTTCCGTCCCGGCGACGTCGCTATCTATGTGCCGACCATTCCCCATGCCTTCTGGGCCGTCGCGCCGCGCAACGAGATGTGCTGGTTCAGCATCGATGGGCCGCTCGCCGAGCCCTTCGCCATGCACCTGGAGCTGCGCGCCGGCGTCTATCCCTATGGCCCCGCGCCCGTCGACCAGATTCTGGAGATGGCGGACAGCCTTAAAGATCTGACCCTCCAGGGGCGGCGCCGATCGAGCCTGCTGGCCATGACCCTGCTCCACGAGATCGCCAATCGCGCGCGAACGGTGGAAGTTCCCGAGGCGGTCCGGCAGGTCCAGCACATCATCGAGCAGGAATTCGCCGATACCGACCTGTCGACCGAAAGCCTCGCCTCCCGGTTCGCATATCACCGCGGATCGCTCAGCCGCCTCTTCCACCGCCACACCGGCGTCACCATCATCGACTACATCACGCAGGTCCGGCTTCAGGAAGCCCGCGCGCTCCTTCTGCACAGCGGCGACAAGATATCCGAGGTCGCCCGCAAGTGCGGCTTCCGCGAGGCGTCTTATTTCTGCCGATGGGTGCGCAAGCACACCAATGTCTCGCCAAAAGACTTGCGGAATTCGCCGCAGGTGTGAGACCGGGGACGCGGCGCATTTTGCTCAATCCCAGCGGCGCGCGTAGATTATCCGGCACATGAACCCCGCCGCCGCACCTCGCCGTGTCGCCCTGACGATGCTCGCCCACCCCGACGACGCCGAGATCCTCTGCGGCGGGACGCTCGTGCGCCTCGCGCACCTTGGCTGGACGATCCACATCGCCACCGCAACCCCCGGCGATTGCGGCACGATGACGCAATCGCGCTGGGACATCAGCGCCGTTCGCACGAGCGAAGCGAAACAGGCCGCCGAAATGATCGGCGCGGCCTATCACTGCCTCGATGAGCGCGACGGCGTGGTCGTGTACGACAAGCCCGCGCTGCACAAAACGATCGAGCTGTTTCGCCGCGTCGCGCCGACGCTGGTGATCACGCATCCGGTGAAGGATTACATGATGGACCACGAGCAGGTCCATCTGCTGGCGCGGGCGGCGAGCTTTATCTACGCCGCGCCCAACATTTCCACCGAACCGCTCGTCGCCGGCAGCCGGATCCCACACCTCTACTACTGCGACCCGGTTGAAGGGATCGATCCGCTCGGCAACGAGGTCACGCCCACCACGTACATCGATGTGAGTGGCGCCATCGACAAAATGGCGCAGATGCTCGCCTGCCACGCGTCGCAGCGCGAGTGGCTCCGGGCACATCACGGTATGGACGAGTATATTGACGCCATGAAACGCCACGCCACCCACCGCGGCAGTCAGATCGGCGTCGCGTACGCCGAGGCGTTCGTTCAGCATCGCGGTCACGCTTATCCTCACGACGATCTGCTCCTGGACCTGTTGGGAAAGGAGAAGCGGTAACCCCCATGGCCAAGGCGCTGAACCTGATCACCACCATCAAGGGATCTCTTCTTGAGGGTTTTTATCCCAGGGGCTGGGATCTGAAGAAGATGGACCGGTGCTGTGCGCTGGGGCTCACCGGTGTGCTGAAACGACAGAGGTTCTGGGATGCCGACTTCCGCCCTTCCGCTGTCGACGATGTGACGGAAATGGACCGCCGCATGGGCGATGCAATAGCCGACCAGATCGAGCAGACGCGGCGCGATGGGCAGAAGCTGGCGATCATCCTGCCGGTCGGACCCATGGGAATGTACGCGACGGTCATCCAGCGCCTCCGCCGCAGTCGCACGCGTTGCGACCATGTGACGACCTTCAACATGGATGAGTGGGCCGATGCCAAAGGCAACACGATGCCCGGCAATCAACCGGGCGGCTTCGAGCACGCCATGACCGAAGCGCTCTTTGGCCCGCTTAACCAGCTCGCGGTGCCACCTGCGCAGCGCAACTTCGCCACCCGCAAAAACCTGCCCACGTACGCGAAGAAGATGGCGGCGCTCAAAGCGCAAGGCGCGCGGCTTGTCACCGTCTATGGCATCGGGCGCGTCTGCCACATCGCCTTTTGGGAGCCACAACTTGCCGATAAATTCAGCGAGGCGAGCTGGAAGAAGCAGACCCATGGTTTCGGCGTCGCGCTGCACCCGCTGACGGTCGAGCAGAACAGCCTTCACAGCTTCATGAGCCGATTCACCCTCATTCCCTGCGTCGCCAACACCATCGGGCCGGGGCTGTTTTTGCAAAGCGACTTCTGCATCGGCGGCGCGGATGGTGTGTACCCTGAGCGCGGGGCATGCTGGCAAGGCATGAGCCTGTGCGTGACTCTTCAGCATGGGCCGACGCCGTGGATCCCCTCCTCGTTCATGCCCACCATGGCGGGCCGGCTGTTTTTCATCAAGCAACTTGGCGGGCCGCTGTTGCCCGATGCGCACTGATCTGATCGGAGGCTGATTATGTTCCGCCGAACGTTCGTCGCGAGTTTGCTTTTCCTTTCTCTCAACGTACGCGCCCAGACCGCCTTCAAAGCGGGATTCGCCGAGCGCGATATCACGCCGGACATCGGCATGGAGCAACCCGGCGGGTACGGCAAAGCGTTTCACCGCATCCGGCATGACGCCTGCAAAGTACGCGCGTCCGTGTTCGATGACGGAAAGACGCAGGTGGCGATCGTCGGTCTTGACGCACTCATCATCCGCCGCCCCACCGTCGCCGCCGCGCGCAAAGCCATCGCCGCCAAAACCGGCCTCGCGCCGGAGTCCATTCTGATCAGCGCCTCGCACTCCCACTCCGCGGGCCCCACGGGCATGATCCTGCCAGGCGAGTACGATGACGGATCCGATCAGATTAAGAAGCTGGCCTACGAACAATCGTCCTGCGCGGATGCTAACTTCCTCGCGAAAGTCGAGCACGCGCTGATCGATGCGACCTGCGATGCGTTCGAGCATCGTGCCGGCGCCAGCGCAGCCGCAGGCTATGGCGCGGACGGTACAGTCGCGTTCAACCGTCGGTTCCTGATGAAGGACGGATTGACCCGGACACACCCGGGCCAGGGCAACCCGGACATCGTCGAACCCGCCGGCCCGATCGATCCGCAAGTGGGCGTCCTGGGCGCGTGGGACTCCAGCGGCAAGCTCCTCGGCTGCGTCGTCAACTACGCTTGCCACTGCACCACCGGCCCCGGCGGCACCTCCGCTGATTACGTCTTCTACATCGAGAAAACCATCCGCGGATTCGCCGGCGAACAAGCCGTCGTGGTTTTTCTCCCCGGCATGGCCGGCGACGTCACGCAGGTCGACAACCGCAACCCCTACCAGATCAAACAGTCCGGCGAACAGGTGTCGGAACTTGTCGGCGGGCACGTCGGCGCTGAGGCGCTTAAAAGCCTGCTGACCCTTCGACCAGGGGCCGGCTCGCTACAACCGCTCGCATTCGAGACTCGAACGGTCAAGATCCCCCACCGCGCCCCGAGCGCGGAGCACTTAGCTCAGGCGATGGAACTTGTTCAGCGCGGCGCCCCGCCTAAGGGAGTTGATCAGACGGATTGGATCTTTGCCAAGGAAACCGTGCTGGTCGATCATCGCATCAAGCGTCATCCGATTGCCGACGTGGAGGTCCAGGCGATCCAGGTAGGTCCCGCCGTCTTCCTCACGAGTCCTGCCGAGTATTTCTGCCAATTTGGGCTCGATCTGAAAGCGGGATCTAAATTCCCCGTCACGTTCCCCGTCTCCCTCGCGAACGACTGCGTCGGCTACGTCCCCACCGAGCAAGCGTTCGGCCCGCATGGCGGCGGGTACGAGACGCGGCTCACCAGCTACAGCAATCTCGAAATAACGGCGGGCACCAAAATCCGCGACGCGCTTCTGGAACTGTCGGGTCACCTCACGCCCGGCGCCGCACCGCACGCCGCGCCCCTTCCACCGTTCAAGGGAAAGCCGTGGGGCTACGGCAGGTTGCCGCCGCAGGTCGACTGAACTCAACGCCCACTGCTCGAAGCGCTATGTAGAAGTGGTCGCGTCCACACGCGTCCAGCGATAGGATTGGGCTTTCCCGCCAACCAAAGGCTCGCCGCATGAACCGCCGCCTCCTGATCGCGCTGCCCATCCTTACGTTCTCGCTTCCCGTTCACGCAGCCCCAACCACCGCCCCCGCCACTCGCGCCGCGGTCGTGCGCTTATTCGCACCAAAGTCTCCAGCCGAATCGCTCGCCGTGCTGCACGTCAATGAGGGCTACGAGGTCGAGCTGGTCGCCTCCGAGCCGCTGGTGATGGACCCGGTCGCGATCGACTGGGGGCCTGACGGGCGCCTTTGGGTCGTTGAGATGGCCGACTACCCGACCGGTATGGACGGCAAGGGGAAGCCCGGCGGCCGCGTCAAATATCTGCAGGACACGCAGGGCACCGGCAAGTTCGACAAGGCCACGCTCTTCCTCGACAACATTCAGATGCCGACCGGCATCGCGTGGTGGCGCAATGGCGTGCTCGTCACCGCTGCGCCTGATATTTTCTTCGCCGCCGCGTCCGCCGGAAGCGCGATGGCCGACACGCGCAAGGTGCTCTACACCGGCTTCAAGGAAGGCAATCCGCAGCTCCGCATCAACGCGCCGCGATGGAGTTTTGATGGCTGGGTCTCCTGCGCCAATGGAATGAGCAACGGCACGCCCAAGTCAATGCAAAACGAATCGACGCTCAACCTGGCCGGCCACGATATCCGCATCCGGCCCGACACCGGCGAGATGGATCTTCAATCCGGCGTCAGCCAGTACGGGCGCGACCGCGATGACTTGGGCAACTGGTTCGGCGTCGACAACAGCAATCCCCTTTGCCATTACGTCCTGGAAGATCAGTACGTCCGCCGCAATCACGACATCGCCAGCCCGGATTCCAAACGACAGCTTGTCGTCCCGCGCAACGGACCCGTCTTTTCCCTCAGCGCTGCGCAAAAGCTCTACGATCGCACCCAGGCGTCGCCGGGCCATCCCGGCCACTTCACGTCGGCCTGCGGCATGACCATTTACCGCGATGATCTGCTCTTCCCGCGCGACGGGCTGGAACACAGCTTCACCTGCGAGCCCGTCCACAGCCTCGTTCATCACGCCGTTCTCCGCGAGGAAGGCGTCAGCTTCACCGCTTCGCGCGCCGCCGATGAGCAGGATAAGGAGTTCCTTGCCTCTGAAGACCCGTGGTGCCGCATGGTGCAGGTGCGCACCGGCCCCGACGGCTGCCTCTGGGTCGTCGACTTCTATCGTTATCTGGTCGAGCACCCGGCGTGGCTCCCGCCCGGCGGCAAAGAGAAAATGACCCGGTTCTTCCGCGAAGGCGACACCCTCGGCCGCATCTATCGCGTCTATCCCAAGGGCCACCGCCCCACCGGGCCGCTGCCGCGCCTCGACCGGCTCGACACCCCCGCCCTCGTCGCGAAACTCGAAAGCACGAACGGCTGGCAGCGCGACACCGCGCAACAATTACTGCTCAACCAGGCCGACCCCGCTGCCATTCGGCCGCTTTCCGCACTTGCCCAAGGCGGTGCATCTCCCCTCGCACGAATCCATGCGCTGTGGACGCTTCATCTGATGAAGGCGCTCAATCCCGGTCTGATCGAGCATGCGCTGAAGGATCTCGATGCTGCCGTCCGCCGACAGGCCATCCGCCTTGTGGAACTCCACTCCGCCGAACAACCCAGGCTGATTGACGCAGCACTGGCCTTGGCCACCGACCCCGACGACAAGGTGCGCTTCCAGCTTGCCTGCTCCATCGGCGAATGGAACACACCCGAGGCGGGCAACACCCTCGCCGCGCTCGCCGCAGCCGCGGTGCGCGACCATCGCGAATGGTCCGCCGCCATCATGAGCTCCGCGAATAATCACTATCACGTCCTCGCCGATCTCGTCCTCTCCAGTGCCAGCCCCGTCGGCGAGCCGATGTTCGGCGACCTCATCACCATGGCCATCGCCAGGAACGATCGTGCCGTGCTCGCTCGCCTCATAGCGCCGATTTTCGGCGGCCAACACGATGATGAGGGCGATCGCGTCGCCGCGCTCGCGCAGCTCATCGAAAGCCTCACCCTTCGCCGTCTCTCGATCGCGAAACTTCAGCAGGGTGGAAGCGACGAATTGACCAGGCAGTTGGAGAGCGTGCCCAAACTCTTCGACGCCGCGCGGAAGATGGCGTTCGATGCCAATGCCACCGTCGCCCACCGCGCGGCCGCGGTGAACCTGCTCGGTTTCCCCCACGGCGCCGGCGGCCACGGTGCGGATGATCTGAAAGCCCTTGCCTCTCTGCTCACGCCCAAAGTACCGCCGGAAGTTCAGGCCGCCGCCGTCAAGTCCATCGCCCGGACCGGCGACGCGCAGGTTCCCGCGCTTCTGACGCAAAACTGGGCCGCCCTCTCCCCTCCCACGCGCGGCGCCGTCACCGATGCGCTGATCGCCCGCGAGCCCTGGGCGTGGGAGCTGCTCAAGCAGATGGAGGCCGGCAAGCTTCCCGTCCAGCAATTCGACCCCGCCCGCCGCCAGCGCCTGCTCCGGCACGACAGCGAGCGCATTAAGACCCTCGCCGCCAAAGTGCTCGGCAGCGGCGATGCCGCCGCGCGACAGAAGGTCGTGCAGCAGCACATGCCCGCCCTCTCGCTCCCGGCGGATCCCGCGCGCGGCGCAAAGGTCTTCGCTCTAACCTGCGCCACCTGCCACCGCCTCGGCGACGTTGGCCAGGAAATTGGCCCCGACCTCCGCTCGGTCAGCGGCTGGGAGCCCGATGCGCTGCTCACTTCGATTCTTGATCCGAACGCGCTCGTTGAGCCGCGTTATCTCAGCTACACCGTCATCCCCAACTCCGGCGAAACCCTCTTCGGCATCATCACCGCCGAAACCTCCGACTCCATCACGCTCAAGGGCCTGGACGCCAAGGAACAGACGCTGCCTCGCACCGCCATCAAATCGATGGAGAGCACCAATCGTTCGCTGATGCCCGATGCCCTCGAAGCGACGGTGAGCGATCAGGACCTCGCCGACGTGATCCGCTACATACAAACCACCGGCACCGGCGCGGTGAAATGACGTGCTTCACGGCATCGGGCATTTCGCATTTGCGGAGGAATGAATGAAGTCCTTGCTGATACTCATCCTCGCCCTTCTTCCTGCGGTCCCCTCCGTCGCCGACTTGCGCATCGGCGCCGCGGCGGTCGTCATCACGCCCGCCATGGGCACGCCGCTTGCAGGTTACTACACCCCGCGCGCCGCCGATGCCGTCCATGACGATCTGATGGCCAAGGCGATTGTTCTCGAGCAGGACGGCTCGAAGGTCGCACTGGTCGCCTGTGACCTCATCGGGCTGCCCCGGCCGATCGTGCTCGAAGCGAGGAAGGTGATCGAGCAGAACGTCGGCATTCCCCCTGACCACGTCATGATCAGCGCTACGCACACGCACACCGGCCCGCAACTTCCCATCGGCTCCGCGCGCGACCCATCCGAGGGCGACGCCGGAGTCAAGTCGCAACAATACGCCGCCTCACTTCCGGAATTGATTGCCAGGGCAGTCAAAGAGGCCGATGGCAGGCTCGCCTCGGTCACGCTCCGCGCCGGAATGGGCCGCGAGGAACACCTCAGCTTCAATCGACGATTTTTTATGAAGGACGGCACCGTTGGCTGGAACGCAGGCAAGCTAAATCCCAACATTATCCGGCCCGCTGGCCCCATCGATCCCGATGTGCCCGTCCTCCTGTTCGAGTTGCCCGGCGGTAAGCCGCTGGTCACCTACGTCAACTTCGCCATGCATCTCGACACGGTCGGCGGCGCGCAGATCTCCGCCGACTACCCCGGCGTCCTTTCCCGGCTGCTCGCCCAGGTGAAGGGCCCGGACATGCTCACCGTCTTCTCCACCGGCACCTGCGGGGACATCAACCACGTCGACGTCTCCACCCGGGAACCCCAGAAGGGCCCCGAGGAGGCCGCCCGCATCGGCACCATTCTCGCCGCCGAAGTGCTGAAGACCTACCGGCGTCTCGATCCCGTCACGCCGGCCGCTCCGCGCGTCCGCTCGCAAATCGTGCAGCTCGCACTGCCCGACATCAGCGGCGAGAACCTCGCCGCCGCCCGCAGGCTGGCCGTCAATTTCGGAAAAGGCGCGCCCACGTTCATCCAGCGCGTCAACGCTTTCAAGGTCATCGACGTCGCCTCGCGCGATGGCAGGCCGCACGACGTCGAAGTTCAGGTCATTGCGCTCGGGGACGATGTCGCCTTGGTCTCTCTCCCCGGCGAAATCTTCGTCGAGCTGGGCCAAACCATCAAACGGGCGTCTCCATTTAAGCACACGATCCTCGTCGAGCTGGCGAACGGATCGATCGGCTACATTCCCACCCGCCGCGCCTATGCCGAGGGAAACTACGAGCCCGTCAGCGCCCGTTGTGCGGCCGGTTCCGGCGAGCAGCTTGTCGAAACGGCGCTCAAGCTTCTGAACGACCTCAAAAAGTAGGGTTCGCTCCATGCCAATCCGCACCCTGCTCATCGCCGCCCTCTTCGCCCCCGCCATACTTGCCGCCGAACCCCTGCCCGGCACTCAGAGACTCACTGCGCAAGGTGATCCCGCCTCCCAAATGGTCGAGGGCATCGACCGCTTCCTTCTTCGAGAGACCGACAATTTCGTAAAGCATCGCGCGTCCTTCTGGAAGCGCGACCTTTCGTCTTCCGAGGCCTATGAGACATCGGTCGCGCCCAATCGGGCGAGGCTCGTGAAAATGCTCGGCGTGATCGATCCGCGCGTACTTTTTGACGCACCCGAGCTTCTGGCGACAACCAAACAAAATGCACTTGTCGCCCACGGCGCCGGCTTCGATGCGTACGCCGTCCGCTGGCCCGTCATAGGGCAGATTCACGGCGAGGGACTGCTTCTGGTTCCAACCGGCAAAGCCGCCGTCGCGGATATCCTCGCCCTTCCCGACGCCGACCAGACGCCGGAAATGATCGCGGGCCTGACGGACGATGTGGAAAAGCAAAGCCAGTTCGCGCGCCGCCTCGCCGAATGCGGCTGTCGCGTCCTCATCCCGGCCCTCGTTGACCGCTCCGATACCTACTCTCTTCCTCCCTCCGGCCAGCGCACCAATCAGCCGCATCGGGAGTACGTCTACCGTCCCGCATTTGAGATGGGCCGGCACATCATTGGGTACGAGGTGCAGAAGGTGCTCGCCGGCGTTGACTGGTTCACCCGCGATGCCGAGGATCGCAAACCGCGCATCGGCGTCATCGGCTACGGCGAAGGCGGCCTTCTCGCCCTTTACGCAGCGGCCCTCGATCCGCGCATCCAAGTCACCTGCGTCAGCGGATATTTCGGGTCGCGCCAGGATCTTTGGCAGGAACCCATCTACCGAAATCTTTTCGGCCTGCTCCCCGAATTCGGCGACGCGGAAATCGCGAGCCTCATCGCGCCCCGCGCCCTGATCATCGAAACATCCGGAGGACCAAAAGTCTCCGGACCGCCAGCGCCTCGCGACAAACGCTCCGGGGCCGCTCCCGGTCGAATCATCTCACCCGCATCGAGCGGCGAAGAAGTGAAGCGGGCGACGGTTCTGGCTGGCGCACTTTCCAGAGTGAAGCAGGTCGTTGCCGGCAATGACTCCGATGGCAACTTCGGCTCATCCCAAGCGCTCCGACCCTTCACCGCCGCGCTCGGCATCACGCTTAATGCCGACGTTGACATCCGTTCTCTGAAGCGCGAACGCGATGTTGACTCGGCCTCGCGTCTCAAGCGCCAGATCGACCAGATGCAGGCGTTCACACAGGACCTGGTACGCGCATCCGACGCGACTCGCCGCGCGTACTGGAGCAGGGCCGATCGCTCCTCCGCCGACCAGTGGAAACAGACCACCGCCCTTTATCGGGATGAATTCGCGCGGGACGCAATGGGCCGCATCGACCAATCGCTGCTCCCGCCCAACGCGCGCTCCCGCCAGATCTACGACGAGCCCACCTATCGCGGCTACGAGGTCATGCTCGATGTCTTCCCCGACGTCTTCGCGTATGGCATTCTTCTCGTCCCTAAGAACATTCCGCCCGGCGAGCGCCGCCCGGTCGTCGTCTGCCAGCACGGCTTGGAAGGTCGCCCGACCGACGTCGCCGACCCGCAAAATGACAACCCCCACTACCACCGCTTCGCCTGCAACCTCACCGAGCGCGGCTTCATTACCTTCGCGCCCCAAAACCCATACATCGGCGGCGAGAAATTCCGCACTCTTGTCCGCAAGGCCAACCCGCTCGGCCTCAGCCTCTGGTCGTTCATCGTTCCCCAGCACCAGCAGACGGTGGATTGGCTGGCGTCGCTGCCGATGGTCGACGCACAGCGCATCGCCTTCTACGGCCTCTCCTACGGCGGCAAAACAGCGATGCGCGTCCCCGCGCTCGTGGAGCGATACTGCCTGTCGATCTGCTCCGGCGATTTCAACGAATGGATCTGGAAGTGTACCAGCTTGGATTTCCGCGCCGGCTACCCTGGTACGAATGAATACGACATGTTCGAGTGGAATCTTGGCAACACCTTCAACTATGCCGAAATGGCCAACCTCATCGCGCCCCGGCCGTTCATGGTCGAGCGCGGCCACCGCGACGGCGTCGCCATCGACGAATGGGTGGCATACGAATACGCCAAAGTGAGGCGCACCTATGCCGATCTGAAGGCTCCCCAGAACACGACGATTGAATTCTTCGACGGCCCGCACATGATTCACGGCGTCGGCACCTTCAAGTTCCTGCACGAACACCTCCAATGGCCCGAACCGGCCGAGGCGAAACCATGAAGAAAGCGGCTCTCCTCACCTTGGCGCTCGCATTACCGCTGTCCGCCCGTGCCGGCGACGTACAGGTCAACGGCCGCACATTTCATGTGCCCGATGGCTTCACGGTCGAGCTGGTCGCCGGTCCGCCGCTGGTGGAGCGCCCGATCATCGCCGACTTTGACGAGCAGGGTCGCTTGTACGTCGCCGACTCCTCGGGATTCAGCGGAAAGGGCGAGCAGCAACTCGCCGAAAAGCCGCACCGCATCGTGCGGCTGGAAGACGCGGATGGCGACGGCAAGTTCGATCACCAAACTCTGTTTGCCGATCGCATGATGTTCCCCGAGGGGGCGATGTGGCATCGCGGATCGCTCTACGTCGGCGCACCGCCGAGCATCTGGAAGTTGACCGACGTGAACGGCGACGGCATCGCCGATCAGCGCATCGAATGGTTTCAAGGCCGCACACTGACAGGCTGCGCCAACGACGTCCACGGCCCCTATGGCGGCCCCGATGGGTGGATTTACTGGTGCAAAGGCGCGTTCGCCGAGCAAACGTACCCGCGGCCGGGAAAATCGCCGTTCGTCACCCGCGCCGCCCACATCTTCCGCTGCCGGCCTGATGGCACGGGCATCGAGCCCGTCATGACCGGCGGCATGGACAACCCCGTCGAGGTTGCCTTCTCGCGCGGTGGCGAACGTTTCTTTACCACCACCTTTCTCGTCAATCCGGCCAACGGACAGCGCGATGGAATCATCCATGCCATTTACGGCGGCGTCTATGGGAAGGTGAACGACGTGGTCAACGACCACGCGCGCACCAGCCCCAACGTGATGCCCGTGCTCGTCCATCTCGGCCCGGCGGCGGCATGTGGCCTGACGCGCTACGACTCGGAAGTCTTCGGCCCCGACTACCGCGATAACCTCTTCGCCACGTCATTCAACCTCCGCAAGGTTACCCGGCACGTCCTGATACCGGACGGCGCAACCTTCAAAACCAAAGACGAAGACTTCCTCGTCTGCGACAGCTTTGAATTCCATCCAACGCACCTTGTCGAGGACGCGGATGGTAGCTTGCTCGTCGTCGATACCGGTGGCTGGTACAAGATCTGTTGCCCCACGTCCCAACTGGGCCGACCGGATGTGCGCGGCGCGATCTATCGCGTCCGCCGAATGAATGCGCCGCACATCGCGGATCCCCGTGGCCTTCAACTCGCATGGAACAAATTGGGAAATGACGAGCTCGCCAAGTCGCTGGAAGATCCCCGCAGCATGGTGCGAAAGCGGGCGATCGAGGCGCTGGCGTTGCGCGGCGTGAAGACGCTGCCGGTGCTCACGCAGGTCGTCACCAGTGCAGAATCAGCCGAAGCACGAACCAACGCCGTCTGGGCCGCCACGCGGATCGACGACCCAAAAGCGCGGGCAGTCGCACGGGCCGCCCTCAAGGACGCGGACGAGACGGTGCGGCAGGCCGCCATTCATTCGGTCAGCGCCTGGCGCGACGCAGCAGCGCGAGCCGCGCTCACCGACATTCTCGCAG
>JBBRIN010000022.1:0-14452 GCA_038221115.1 Tepidisphaerales bacterium | reverse complement strand
ATGGCCTTCCGCAGATGCCCCTCCAGCGTCTGCAGATCCCGGTTTCGCGCCAGTTCCGGATCGAGCCGGCGCCGCGCCTGCACGAACTGGAACTTGTGAAAGCTGAATTTCAGGAACAGCGCCCGCTCCCGGTTCGGCGTGAGAAGCGGCGTACGGTACAGATCCTGAAGATACGGCGGCAAATCGCGCGGAATGCGCATCTCTTCCACGGACTGCCCCGCCAACACTTGTTCCTGCGACACAATGGAATCGATCGCCGCCCCCGCGCCCTCGCCATGGTAGAGCGCATCGTCGATGAAGCGGATCTTCTTTCGATTCAGCCGGGTAATCCGCTCCTGAAGCAGCACCCTGTAGATGGCAGAGCGGGGACGGTCCAGCCGCGTGGCGAGGCTGGCAATGCCCACCCCCCGGCGCGATGCCTTCAGCACCCGCTCGCGCTCCTCCGGCCCAAGGTCGGCAGGCGCGCTGACGAAGATCGCCCGGTCGGCCGCAGCCTCATCGTCATGTTTGCGAACCGTGTGCAGAATCGTCAGCGGCGAGCGCCGGAGCTTGCGCCCAATACGCCGCGAAATCTCATCGACACAGCACTG
Source organism: Tepidisphaerales bacterium (assembly GCA_038221115.1). GTDB lineage: Bacteria > Planctomycetota > Phycisphaerae > Tepidisphaerales > Tepidisphaeraceae > JANXVV01. The sequence goes on along the minus strand of JBBRIN010000022.1, from coordinate 13,862 downwards.
CCCCTGTCGCGACAACCGGAGTGCGCGGCGGAGGATCTCGTCCCGCTCCGGTCCATCCACCTGCGTGAAGTTCGCCCCGCGATGAACCTGATCGCGATGCGTTCGGAAGAAGCGCTCGACGCTGCCAAGCAGAAAACCCACCCGCCGCTTCCCATCGCCAAAGATGAACTTACGCGCCGGCAGCCCCTTACGCCGCCATCGCTGAATCGTTTTGCTGGTGACGTTGAACCGCTCGGTCACGTCGTCAATCGTCAGGACGGGCTCTGATAGGCTATCCGTTGGAACATCCAGGGTGTCACTGATCTGCTCGATCAGGAGACCGAGATCATGTTGGATCGCCAGGCCAGTCAGCAAATCTTCGCTGACCTGCTTCGGGTGGTATCCGGTGATTTTGAAGATGACGAAATCGAGGGGGTAAGCCTTGGCCGGGTCGACCAGATGCAAAAGGTCTTCCGCCGACTGCACTTGCGCACCGCGCGTGTCGTGCGGCGCAAACGCAAGCTGGCGCACAAGCCCAGCGATGCTATCGAGGCGGAATCTCGCCATTAGAGCAACTTACCGGACGGAGCCAGGAACGGCAAGTACAATCCATTGCACAGCACGGTTCTTTGGCACGAAATCGGCAGAAAGCGCCGCCAAGCGTGAACCGAACGCTTCATTCGCGATTGCCTTTGGAGCACTCGCCGCCAGACACGGCAACCTCGAAAGCAATCACCCACACCCACGGGTTTTCTTCCCAGCCGGCGGCGCGGGCCGCATAGAACTGGTCCCACGTTTCGCGAAACCAGCCGATGGGATCTTCAAGTCGAGCGGGCGGGCAGCCTTCGTTGATCGCGTCCCGCACCGAGATCTTTCTGAGACGCTGGGAGCTGACCATCGTAATGCGAAGCGCAGCGCGGCAGGCGCAGCGAGGCATGTGCATCGACGGCTTCCATGGCACATGGGATGCACCGACGGGTGCTCCATCCGCCCCGTAGACAAAGGGTGGCCCGGCGGCAGCGCGTCGATCGAAGAATTGCGCGCGGTAGCCCCACTTTTCCCGAACCCACAGACGGTCGCCGGCAGCGCCGAAGGGACACGGACCGGTGGGCTTTCTGCGCGGCTCCGGCCGCACGGGCCGCCGCGTCATGCGCTTGCGCCCTTCCACGAGGGCGCACACCAGCGGCTCGGCGAAGAATATGAATCGGTCGCGCGACGGAGCCGGCTCCCCCGGTCCTTCCGGCAAAATAGCGGTGTGCAGGTCTGCGAGGAGTCGTGCGGCCAGTTGCGTACGCTGCTGCGGCGTCGCTCTATTTCCCGCCGGCATGGGGCGCGTCCTTCGCGGGTTCAAGCTTTGCCGGATCGATGACGACGTGGCGGATGCGCTGCCGACGCCAGGTGTATGTGACGTGAACGAGGCCGTCGGCGGTCTGGATGACAGCGGGGTACGAGTATTCACCTGGGCCGCGCTCAAGTTCCGGACCATCGCGCCAGGTTTTCCCGGCATCGATGCTGACGGCCACGCTGACGGGGCTGCGGCCTTTGGCGACCGGGTTGTAGATCAGCAACGATCGCCCATCGCGAAGTTGAACGGCGTCAATGCCGCTGTTGGGGTTCGGGAGCGATGTCTCCGCGGGAGGGGACCATTTTCTGCCGCCGTCGCCGGACCAGCTCTCGACGATCTTGCCTTGCCTGCTGCGCATGAGCGCCTGGATACCGGCGGCACCGTGGTCCAACAGCGTAGGCTGGATCAAAGCTAAGGCTTTCCCGTCGTTGATCGGATCGCACTTGTCCCACGTTTGTCCGAGGTCGCGCGTCGATTCGAAATACGTTCGCCAGCCCGACGCTTCGGTGCTGGTGGGGCAGAGCAAGGTGCCATCAGCGAGGAGCACGGGCTTGTTCTTGATCGGACCGAGAATGCCATCGGGGAGGCGTTTGGGACGCGACCAGCCTTTGCCCTGATCGGCGGACGTGATCAGCATGCCCCGCCAACTGCTGGGACTGGGGCCGACTTTGTAAAACAGCAGAAGGGGGCCATCCCCCGGCGATTGGAAGAGCACCGGGTTCCAGCAGGGCTGGCGCGAGCCGTCCGGCTGAACACCCGTGGCAACTTCGACGGGAGGCGTCCAGGCGCCCTCGCGGTGAAGGCAAACCCAGATGCCGACGTCGGGATGTCGTTCGGCGGTCCCGCCGAAGAAAGCAGTCACCAGGCCGGCCTTCGTCTGGGCGATTGTGGAAGCGTGGCAGGACGGGAATGGGGCGGACTCGAAGACGAATTCCATCGAGGAGATGGGCGAGGCCGCATGAACTCTCGCGGCGCAAAACAGCCCTGCGAATAAGCTGCACGCGTATAGCCGGTACCGAGTGAAAACCATGTGCGATCGCCAATCAGGTTTGCTTGAGGTACCCCTTCACGCGGAGCCGCTCGGTGACGCGAGCGGCGATGTCGCGGCCCCAGGCTTCTCCGGCAGTCATCGAATCCTTCAGAATTGCCGGCTGCACTGAAACGAGCTTGCGGCCGACGTCGGATTCGTAGAACGCAATCAATCCGCGAACGTCATCGTGGGTGAAATGCCGCTCATACACGGGAACGATAAGGTTGATCAGGTCGTCCATATCGACGCCCTGGCGAAAATCATCCCAGAATTCGGGAGGCACGTTGGGCATCATGCCGCGGAACTGCCCCATCATCTGATCCATCATCTGGAGCCCCAGCTTGGCCGAGCCGCTGAGCTCAAGCAGACGCCGAATGTCCTTGCGCTTGGCCGCAGCGGCGGGGTCTACGGCAGCGCGCGCGGTGGAGGGATGGGTCGATGGCACCGGCGGGGTTGGCGGCGCCGCGTTCACGCTGAGGACCAAGAGCATCACGAGGTCTACCGCGTAGTTCTTCGCGCGCCATAGGTTGGCCATGGTTTGCCCCAAAATCTGGTTTTTGACTGGCGTGCCATGGGAAACGAGCCGTGGCATGCAACGCCGCTCTGTCCAGAATCGTAACGCGCCGAGGGTGCCGTTGCACATGTCGAGGGGACACGGTGAACGTTATGCCACCACTTCGGCGACGGCCGCAGATGGCGCTGGGACAGTCGGCTCGGCTGGTTGCGAGCGGGTCTTGCCATCGAGCAAACAGGTGACCGTGAGATCCCCCATGCAGTTGATCGAAGTGCGGCAACGGTCGAGAAACCAATCGACCGGCAGAAGCAGCGGGATGTATTCAACGGGCAGGTTAACGGCGCGAAACACAGCGATGAGCGTGACGGTGCCGGCCTCGGGGATCCCGGCAGCGCCGACGCTGGCCACGATCGACATCAGGACGACGATGATCTGATGGGCAAAGGTGAGGTGCAGGCCGATGGCCTGGGCGATGAAAAGGGCGGCCATCGCCTCATACAGCGCGGTGCCGTCGTGGTTGATGGCATGGCCCACCATGACGCCGAGGCCAACGGATTCTTCGCGGAGCTTGAGCTTCTCCTTCGCACACTTATACGTGACCGGGAGCGTGACGGACGAGCTGGCGGTCGAGAAGGCGAGCAGCATGGCGTCGGAAGCGCCACGGAAGAAAAACCCCGGACGAACCCACGAACCCAGCCGCAGGCGGACGAGGTAAAAGCACGCCTGGAGAAGCAGCGCCGTGAGTACCGACACGATGAAGATAAGCATCGCCTTCAAGGGGGCGAATCCGTGCCGGGTCACGGTGGCCGCGACGACGGCAAACACCGCGACGGGCACCAGAGCGAGGACCCACTGAAGCAGAACCATGATCAGATCGAACCCAGTGTCGATGATGTCCTCGATCGTGCGATACGCAGCGCGGCCGTCGGCGATCTGACGAACGCGAACGATGCGAAGGGCGATGCCGCCGGAGACGGCGATGATAATCAGCGGGAGAATGTCGTTCTGTTGCAACGGGTCGATGAAATTTGACGGGATGTTCCGAAGGATCTCACCGGCGACTGTTTGAGAGCGTGCCGCCGCCTTCGGCGCCTCGAGGCGCTCGTTGGCGAGGTGGGCATGCGTGCCGGGCTTGATCACGTTCGCGACCAACAGGCCGATGAGAATGGCGACTGTCGTGTTACTGAGGACGAGCCATGTCAACTTTGCCGCGGAACGTCCCCCCCCTGCCGCGGCCTTGACCACCGCGCGGATGACCGCAAGAAAAACCAGCGGCGTCGCCAGAAGACCAAGCAACCGCAAGACGCCGGTGCTGATCTCCTGCAGGTGATCGGCAGCGTGAGTGCGGAATGGATCCTCCCGGTGGCGGAGGATCTGCCCGACGATGACGCCAAGCGCCAGCCCGGCGGCAATTTTGACGTAGAGAGGTAGGCGCGCGTACCAGTTGCGCGGAGGCGTATCGGCGTGAGTTGAGTGCGTGACGTGCCCGGCCACGGGGGGATTGGACCGCAAAGCGGGCAGCTATGCAAAGGAGATAAAAAACCTTAGGCGCCGCTTGGAAATGGAGGCGGGGCGCGTGAGATTAACAGCATGCTTGATTTGGCGGGCTTAGCCAATCCACCGGATAGGTTTTCATTTCCCCGCGCTTGAGAGCTTCGTCACGACGGCGAAGTTCCTCGAGCTGCTCCGGAGTCAGCTCGTACCCATCAGAAATCTGGCAAAGCTCGTCGATTAGTTCTTCGCGCTCTTGGACGTTCAGCGTCTTCGCCTCGGCGAGGATTTCCTGTTTGGTCAATGGCATAAGGCTCCCGTTCCGGAATTACATCATCGGGTCCAGAACGACCCACCCGAAAGGCTGCGCCTCGAACAGTTTCGGTCTGTTCAAAGTTAGTGTCAAATCGCTCACTTACGCCAGCGTCCCCAACTCCATCTCATGCAAGCCCTTCCCCGAAGGCACCATCGGGTACACATGCTCGTTCGTCTCCACGGCGAAATCCACCACGCACGGCCCCGGATGCTTAAGCATTTCGCCGACGATCTTTTCCACGTCGCATTTATGCTCGCAGCGAATGCCGCGGACGCCAAACGCCTCCGCCATCTTCGCGAAGTTCGGGTTCTTCATCGGGCTTTGGCTGTAGCGCTTCTCGTAAAACAGGTCCTGCCACTGCTTAATCATGCCCTGGAAGTCGTTGTTGAGGATGGCGACCTTCACCGGGATGTTGTACTCGGCGCAGGTAGCCAGTTCGTAACAGGTCATGAGGAAGCTGGCGTCGCCGTCGATGTCGATGACGGTCTTGCCAGGAGCGCCTAAAGCCGCGCCCATCGCACTGGGCAGGCCGAAGCCCATCGTGCCGAGGCCGCCGCTGGTGATCATCTGCCGCGGATGTCGCCAGCGGTAGAACTGCGCGGCCCACATCTGGTGCTGGCCCACGCCGGTGGTGATAATTGCTTCGCCGTTCGTCTGGCGGTGCAGCTCTTCGACCACATACTGCGGCTTGGCGCGGACGCTGTCGTCCAAATACTTGAACGGATAGCGCTTCTTCCACGCGTTGATCGTGCTGAACCAGGCGGACCGATCGCGATATTCCAGGTGCGGGAGCATCAGCTCCAGCGAAGTCTTGGCGTCGCCGATGACCGCGATATCGACATCGACGGTCTTGCTGATCGAGCTGGGATCGATATCGATATGAATGATCTTGGCGTGCGGAGCGAACGTGGCGAGGTTGCCCGTGACGCGGTCGTCAAAGCGCGCACCCACGGCAATCAGGCAGTCGCATTCCTGCACCGCGTAATTGGCAAAGGCCGAGCCGTGCATGCCGAGCATGAGCAGCGCCTTGGGGTCGTGCTCGTCAAAGGCGCCGAGGCCCAGCAGCGTGGTCGTACAGGGGATGTTGGCGTCCTTGGCGATCTTGTTCACGAGATCGGACGCGCCGGCGATGATCGCGCCCCCGCCGACGTAGAGCACCGGCTTTTCGCTGCGGTTGATCAACTCGGCGGCGTCCTGCGCCTGGCTGGCGTGGGCGGGGTTCGTGTGCGCGGTGCGGCGACGATTCAGCACGTGCGGGCGCGGCGTGTCGTCCACTTCATCGGGGCAAATGTTCACCGCGATGTCCTTGGGCAGATCGATCAGCACGGGGCCCGGCCGACCGGTGGTGGCGATCATGAATGCTTCGTTGATCACCCGCGGCAGCTCGCGAACGTCCTTCACGAGGTAGTTCCATTTGGTGCACGGCCGGGTGATGCCGGTGACATCGGCCTCCTGGAAGGCATCGTTGCCGATTACCTTGGTCGCGACCTGGCCGCTGATGACGACGATGGGAATGCTGTCCATCTGAGCGGTCGCAAGCGGGGTCACGCAATTGGTGGCGGCGGGGCCCGACGTGACGATGCAGACGCCCGGCTTCCCTGTCGCGCGATAGTAGCCGTCGGCACAATGGCCCGAGGCCTGCTCGTGGCGGTTCAGAATGAACTTCGCCGGCGTGTTATAGAGTTGGTCGAAGACCGGCAGAATCGCGCCACCGGGGTAACCGAACATGGTGTCTACCTTGTGGGGGCCGATCAGCATTTCATGAAGGATCTGCGCCCCCGATTTTCCCTTAAAGCGTGGCTTGTCGGCAGGTTGGGTCTTGCTCGGGGCCGGGGCAGGTTTTGTGGAGATGTTCGATTGCAGCGTGCTCATGGCAGGTATCCTCAAACTTTCGGATCTGTTCAGGTAGAACGGACCAATGTAACGCCGTGTTCCAGGCGGTTCAACGATTTATCGGTTGTTTCAGCAGTGCGAGGCCCGCCTGTAGCGATCGGGCGCATGGATGGAGGTGGGCCGGTCGCGGGGGGCTATCGGAGCCGTCGAATCGATAAATCGATTGGACCACTCGAATACCTGTCCGTGGTGCCGGCCTATCGTACGGCGACCGTAAGTCGATAGGGGATGGACATAGGCTCTGGTTCTACCTCAACTTATTGCATCACCCCCGTTGGCCGCAAGTGCGACGGCTCAGGGGCTGCCGCCACCTTGGAAGGGGCGGGAGCATCATAGAAATCAACGTCTTCGCCGTCAAGACTGGGCGGCACATATCCCGGCTGCCTGCTGCGGTCGAGTTCTTGATGAAACGCGTGGATCACGCGCTGCTCAATCTGGTGACGGCAGTCGGCATTGATCGGGTGGGCGATGTCGGCGTGTAGCTTAAGGCGGCTGCCGTGACCGTTACCGTTCTGGTAGCGCAGGTAGCGGTTTTCATCGAGCCGTCCGCCGCAGTTGTTGCAAAAGCGAGCGCGGAGGTGGTTCTTGTCGCCGCAGCGGCCGCAATGGTCCGAAAGCTTGCGCGATGGCATGGCGAGGAATAGCCCATCGTTGCCTTCTATCAATTTTACATCGCGGATGACAAAGGTGCTGTCGAAGGTAAGGGCGCAAAACGCCTTGAGGCGATTGCTTTGGTCGTCGCAGAGCTTGATGCGGATATCCGTCAGTTGCATGACGAACCCCTCTCTGAGAGGAAGCCTCTCGATTGCGAATCCCAGATGTGCGTTCCCGCGTAGCGCCCGCGAATCGAGCAGGCCAGAAGTGAGCGCCCGAAGTGAACCAGAAACGGTTCACAGCGGGGCGACAAGCCGCTCGCGCCGTGGCGCGAAAAAACCAATCTATCTATATCTACCGTGCCGCGCAATGATGTTGCGACCAGACGAAGTTGCAGGCATTACCCGTATGACGCCTGACCGTTGAGTTTCTTAATCGCCGGCATCCGAAATGTGATCACTGTCCCAAATCATCGCCCAACCTCGGCGCGACTTCGACGGCTACGCAGCGTACACCAAAGCTCTCCGTGACCCGCGAGGCCGCCCGTTGAGCGGCCGGCTCTCCGTCGAACAGCGTGAACAGGCTGCTGCCGCTGCCACTCATGCGCACAATTCGCCCGAGTTGCAATTCGATGGCGCTGCGCAGCGACTGCAGCTCTGGGCGCAGCGCGAATGCGGGCGCTTCCAGGTCGTTGGCGAGCAACGGCAACAGACGATCGGACGAGAGCTGCGCCCAGGCGTTCCAGTCAGGCTCTGCAGCGAGGCGATCCGAATCGCCCAGGCGCATCTCGTCAAACGTCCGGTACACCGCCGGCGTTGGCATGGCCATCGCCGGCATGATGATTACCGCCCATCGCGCGACCGATGGCGGAAGGACGGGCCGCACAAACTGGCCGCGCCCCGAGCAGGCACTGCTGGGGCCGTGGAAGAAAAACGGCAAATCGCTTCCGCAGCGTGCCGAAAGCTCCGCCAGACGATCGCGACCAAACCCGTGGGCGGCGTCAAGTCCCCATAGTCGCGCGAAGCCTTGCATGGCTCGAGCGCCGTCGGAACTGCCGCCACCCAATCCAGCGCCGGCAGGGATTCGTTTGGCGAGCGAGACCTTGATGGACGAAAGCCTCGCTTCCGCATGAGCCGCTTTCGCCACCGCGGCGTCGGGCGCCAAAGAACGTGAAGCGCCAGCGCCACCCACGTGTGCGCTGGCGTTCGCGTCCCTACCTTCCCGGGCGGACGGTGAGGTCGGTCTTCCCGCCTTGCCTCCGTAGTTGCTCGACGCCGCACTGGCGAGCTCGGCCGCCACCTTCACGATGAGGTTCGTCTCATCGCGGGGCACGGTCGGCTCGTCGCACGACAGGGTCACGAGCGAATGGGTCGCACTGCCGCCGTCCCCGACGGCACGCGACATGTGAATCGTGTCAAAGAGCGCGACGGTGCACATCCAGGACAGCAATGGATGAAACCCGTCGGGCGCGGGCGATCCCACGCGCAGGTGCAGATTGATCTTGGCCGGCGCGAGCAGGCGCAGCGTCAAATGCGGCTCGCGAACGTCAGCGCAGTCCATTGCCGCACAGTGCGAGCGCCAGCCGCGCATGTCAAGGCACCGCCGTCCAACAGCTCTATTCAAATGTCAATCTCTCGTCGAGCTCCGCGATATGTGCGATTCAGACGTGAACGCGACCGACAGCGGGGACAATAATTCACCGGATGGATAAAATGCAAGGAAAATTCCGGGAAAAGAAGCTGGAAAAAAAATGCCGGCCGCGGGTGGGTTCCGCGGCCGGCATCGCCAGAAAGTGGGAAGGGAGCGTCTCGAGGCCGCCACGCGATCGTCGCACGGACCGCCGGCCGCCCCGGCCAGGCCCGCCCCCGCCGCCCTACGAGAGCGGCACGAGCGGTTGCGTTTGCCAGGCAGATGAGATGTACGATTGAATTGAACGCGAGGCAAAGCACCAGCGAAGGGATGCAGTTCGATTACGTCTCCACCCTGTCTAATAACCAGACCGCCACCGGCCCGTAGATCAGGATCGGGACCCATGCCATGACCGCCGGCCATTGATACGCCCACTCAGGCTTCGGCGGCTGGCTGGCGAGCATGTTGCAGAGGAACACCGTCCCCATGCACGAGGCGCTGATGAACAGGCACTGCATCGCCGCGCTCTTCAGCCGGCCCGGCTCGCGCGCCAGAACGCTGGGGATCCCCATCAGCAGCAGGATGATGTTCATTAACGGCTGAGTAAACCGCGCGTGCTTCACGCGCAGCAACTGGTTCGACCCATAGCTCAACGACCGCGACGGCGCCAGCAGGTCGTTGATCTTGTCCGTCGACAGGAGATTCACGTACTCGTTGCTGCGGTATAGCGCAATCTCCTCGGGTGTGATGCTTCCCTTGAATGGCTTGTCATAGGCCTCGGCGTGCGGCTTCGCGCCGGGCTCCAGACCCGTCATGATCTTCGCGCCGCTCAGCTTCCACTGCCCGCCGTTCGCGCGCGGCTCCCACACCGCGCCCTCCGCGCTGATCTGCGCCGTCGGCAGATATTCCTCGTTGCGCTGGATGATCGTCACCTCGCGCATCCACGGCTTCACGGGGTCGGGGAAATATTTACCCGCCAGCAACAGGTTGCGGTTCTCATCCTGCATCGACGCAATCTGGAAGCTGCCGCTGCCTTCCTGCCCCGCCTCATTGTGGCTGCGCGTCAGCTTCGGGATCATCGCCGGGATCACCAGCTCCTGATCGACCAACAGCAATCCGTTCACGGCGATCGATGCGATGATGATCGGCAGCGCCACCCGCAGCAGCGGCACCCCCGCCGACAGGATGGCGCTCAGCTCATTCTGCCGGCTCATCCGCATCAGAGTGAACGATGTCGCCACCATCGGGATGATGCCGGACAATTGCACGAAGATGAGAAACATCTGATAAAAGTAATAGTCCCCGACGCGCTTCAGCAGCAGCCACACCGATACGTCGGCAATCCCCTCGCGCGTATGCACCGTCACCAGCTCGTCGAAGTTGAAGAGCATGTCCAGAACGATGTAAAGCCCCACGAGGATCATGAAGCTCAAGAGGTAATTCTTGATGAAGCTGGACGTGACGTAGCGATCGAGGATCTTCATGGGAGATTTGGTTAATCGGAGCGGGGGTCGCGGCAATTCACGAATTCACGAAATGCGAATTCACGAATGGAGGGCGCCGGCGTTCCGTCATTCGTGCATTTGGTGATTCTGCATTGATTCGTGAATTCGAGCTTCGTTATTTGTCATTTCCTCGCGCCGCTCAAGCACCCGCAACGGCGTGACGTTCCCGTGCCGCCGCAGTAGCTCACCGACCTTCTCAAACACGGCGTCCACCGTGATGTCCTGCATGCACGCGTTATTGGTGCAGGGCGAAAATCGATGGTTCAGCACGTTAACACAGGGACTGCACGACAGCGCCTGCCACATCGCATGAGAGTGGCGGCCGAGCGGTCCAAACAAAGCCGGCGTCTCCGGCCCGAAGAGCACCAACGATTCGACCGGCGTCATCGCCGAAAAGTGCCCCGGGCCGCTGTCGTTGGTGACCAGCACATCTGCAATCGTGTACAAGGCGAACAGTTGCCGCAAGGTCGTGTGGCCCGCAATGCTCACGGCACGCTCGCCGATCTGCTTGGCCACCGCGTCGGCCTGCTCGCGCTCGGAGGGCGCGCCGGTGATGACGACAAGGGCATCGGCGTGCTCGGCCAGAAGACGGCGGCCCAACTCCACAAATCGTTCGGTCGGCCACTTCCGCAACGGCAACAGATCGCTCGCATTCGGGTTGAGCAGCAGGATCTGACCCTCGACCGGCCGGCCGGCAAGTCGATGGAGGATCTCCCGCACCGCCTCAACCTCGCCGGCCTCGGGAGTAAACACCGGCGGCTCGTACGCACCGTCTTCCAGCCTCGGCGACGGCACTTTCAACAACGGGATCTCGCGCGGATCCGCCCAGATCGCTTCGACGAGCTGGTGATACTGAATCGCCACATGCAGGTAAGGGTTGTATTGCACCCGGTGCGTCAACAGGTCGCCGCGGTACGGGGCTTCGCTCGTGAAGCGGTGCAAACCAACACGCCGCTTCGCCCGGCTGAGGAAGGCGAGGATCGCAGATGCGCGGCTGAAAAACTCCATGTCCACCGACGCATCAAAGCGCATCTTGCGCACGCGCCAGAGGGTGCCCAGCATGCCAAGCATCAGCCCAACTATCGATTTCGTCTGGATGGCGATCACGTTCTCGCGCGGGATCACGTCCATCAGGTCGAGGATGGGCCGGTTCTCCTCAAAGACCCAGAAGTAAACGTTCTCGCGCCCGACGCGTTCGACGGCGGTCACCAGCGCGCGGTGCGCCAGCACGGTGGCGCCCTGCTCGATCATCTTGATGAACAGTATTCTGCGGACCGGCTCATCCAGCCGTGGCCGGCAAAACAATAAACCAATTCGGCGCGCCATCGTCAGCAGCCAACAGATCGGCCTCCCCAGGCGGCGGTCAATTTTTCCGATGATCTGCGGGTTCAACGCGCGGGCTCCGGCGAAACGGGCAAGGATAGCGGTTTAGCCCTGCTTTTCCAGCCGAGCCGCTGGCTATTGCGCCTTCCCGTGCAGCCGCTCGTCCGACAGGTCCAGCCGGTACATCATCTGGTTGTAGTCATATCGCGGCGTCGGATCGTTCTCCCGCGAAAATGTCATGGAATACGTTCCCTCAAAATAGATGTACCGGCCCCCCTCGCGGTCAAAGAACTCGTGATGCACGGGATTGTAGAAGGAGTACTTTTCGTGCGTGACGATCTTTCGCGCCGTCCTCCATGGGCCCTCGGGCGCGTCGGCTTCCGCATACCATGCCTCCCCGAGAAACGAGGGCTTGCCGAACTGCTCGACGAAGATCATCACCCACTTCTTGCGAAACTCGTTCCATCGCACCGATCCATAGTGCGCACGGATCGCCCGGCCCGTCTCCATGTCGTGGACGGAAAACGGCGTCTCATCCCCCTTCGTCTCGTCGATGGGCTCCGCCCCCTTTTGCCAGACCCATGTCAACTTTGCCTCGCCGTTCCGTTGCGGTAGATACGCCTCGTACGCGCCCGGATCCGACACGCTCTTCCAGTCCGCCTTCACGCGCTGGTTGGCGAACGGCTCGCCGCAGTACAGATAGTCAATGCCGTCAACGGTGTGATGGAACGGATGCCCGCGCAGGTGTCGTTGCGACTTGAGATCGACCATGGTCAGCGTGTCGAAGACGCCCGTGGCATCGTTGAAGACGATCATCTCCTTGCCCGTCGGCTTGGCCATGCTCATCAGGCGCAGCAATGTGCCGATCATGCGCTCTCGCCCCGAGTCGTCCTTAACCACCGTGATGCCGTCCACCCAATGCAGTTCGCCTCCCTTCGACGGCACCATGGGCCGGCTGAATCCGCTCTTGTCAACGAAGTAGGTCAGGTTCACTCCGGCCGATGGATCGAGGCCTCCCTGTCCCGGCAGCGCCGACGTCGCCCCCGATGTCGAAAACTGGCCGAGCGGGTACGACTGTCGGCCCGTGTCGCCCCAGAACCACCAGATTTTCCCTTTGTAAATCGCGCACTGCACCGAATCCTGCCCCGTCACCTGGCCGTTAATCAGCGGCTCGGCGATCGGCACCGGCTTGCCCAATATCACGGTGTCGCGATAGATGCCCTCTCCCGTCACGCGGTAGAGCCGTTCGGCGATATTCAACCGCTTGATCTTCAGCTCGGCCTCGCCGCCCGGTGTGAGTTCCAACGCTCGGCCGCGCGATCCGAAACCGTCGGCGGGAAAGTCATAACCGTGACTCCAGACGGTGAAGAAGACACGCTGCCCCACCATCGCAGGATCGTCGATGGCCGCGTAGCCCGCGCTGTCCGTATAGAACCGCACGTTGCTCGGTGTCGTCAATTCCACCAGCGGCACGCCTCGGCCCGTCTGCTCGTCAACGACGTGAATGGCGAAGGGCTTCGCGTCGCCCGCGATACAACATGGCGAGAACAACATCACCGCGATCGATAGGAAGAGCTTCATGGTGGCGAATGATACCTTCGCCCATGTCGATCGCGCCTAGAATCGGCGCATGAAATCCACCGTCGAAGAAATCCGCCAGCGCTTCGACAACGACGTCGAGCGATTTTCGAACCTGGAAACGGGGCAGTCGGCGACGATCGACGCGCCGTTGGTGCTCGATCTGATTACTCGAGCCGCCGCCGCCACGACGCCGCACGCGAAGCACGTTCTGGACGTCGGGTGCGGCGCCGGCAACTACACGCTGAAGTTTCTTGAACAACTGCCCGGCCTCGACGCCACGCTGCTCGACCTCAGCAGGCCAATGCTCGAACGGGCGCACCAGCGCGTCTCCGCCGCCACCTCCGGCCGCGTCACCACGCTGCAGGACGACGTTCGCGACGTAAACTTCGGCGAGAATCAATTCGATGTGATCTGCGCCGCCGCCGTCCTTCATCACCTGCGCGGGGACGATGAATGGCTTGCGGTGTTCAGCAAGCTTCATCGCGCCCTCCGCTCTGGCTCGATCTGGATCGCCGACCTCATCACCCACACCCGGCGCTCGGTTCAGGAATTGATGTGGCGGCGATATGGCGAGTACCTGGTCGCCCTGAAGGACACGGCATACCGCGACCACGTCTTGGCCTATGTTGACCGCGAGGACACGCCGCGCCCGCTGATGTTTC
>JBBRIN010000021.1:0-14642 GCA_038221115.1 Tepidisphaerales bacterium | reverse complement strand
CTTCATGGTGCTGCGCGACGGCAAAACGGTCGGCAGCGGCGACACCGCATCGACGCCGATCAACCGGATCGTGCAGATGATGGTCGGGCGGGAGGTGACGGATCTATATCCGCGAACGGCCCGCGTGGCGGGAGAGACGGCGCTGGCGCTACACGCCCTGCAGGGCGCGCGGGGCCCCAAAACGGCATCGCTCGAGCTGCGCCGGGGCGAGGTTCTGGGGATCGCCGGCCTGGTCGGCGCCGGCCGCACCGAATTACTGCGGACGATCTTCGGGCTCGACAAGGTGCGCGCCGGCGAGGTGCGCGTCGCGGCGTATGTCGGGCCCGCTTCCCCAGCGCGCCGCTGGGCGCAGGGCGTCGGCATGGTCAGCGAAGACCGGAAGGCCGAAGGCCTGGCGCTGCCGCTCAGCATCGCCGAGAACCTGACGCTGTCGAAGCTGAGCCACCTGGGGCCTGCCGGATTGGTGCTACCGAGCCAGCAGGACGAAGCGGCGCGCATGTGGGTTCGGCGGCTGGCGATCAAGTGCCGCGGGCCGCGCCAGCCGGTCGGCGCGCTCTCCGGCGGCAATCAGCAAAAGGTGGCGCTCGCCCGCCTGCTGCACCATGGCTGCGACGTGCTGCTTCTGGACGAACCGACGCGGGGCATCGATGTCGGCTCCAAGGCACAAATCTACCAGCTCATCGACGAGCTGGCCGCTGCTGGATGCGCCGTGATGATGGTCAGCAGCTACCTTCCGGAATTACTCGGCGCGTGCGATCGCATCGCCGTGATGTGTCGTGGCGTTCTCGGGGCGGCGCTTCCGGTGGAAGGGCTCACCGAGCATCAGATCATGCTCCAAGCGACCGGGAGCCCAGCGTAATGGACGCGACATCGCCCGCTACTCTCTCCTACGCCCCGCCCGCGGAACCGAGCCGGTGGAGAGGGTGGCTCCAGCGCCTCAGCGCCCTCGCCGGCCTCATCTTCGTCTGCGTCCTCTTCTCTGTTCTTCGACCCAGGACGTTTCCCACCGTCGGCAACGTCCAGCTCATGTTGATTCAGACGGCGGTCGTTGCCACCGCCGCCCTTGGGATGACCCTCATCATCGTCTCCGGCGGGATTGACCTGTCCGTCGGCTCGACCATCGCGTTCGTCACGATGGTCGTCGCCTCTCTGATCAACCTCAAGCTTCCCGCTTTCGTGGCGGCGCTCGGGGGCATCGGGGCGGCGGCGATCTATGGGCTGATCATCGGCGTCCTTATCGCCAAGGCCAAGCTCATCCCCTTTGTCGTCACGCTCGGCACCTGGAGCGCTTATCGCGGCGTCGCCAAGGGGATCGGTGGCGAGCAAGTGATTAACGCGCCTGATACCTGGCTCGGCAATCTGATGATCAACCCGCCGTCATCCAGTTGGCTGCTGCTCGCGCCGAGCGTGTGGATCACGATCGCGCTGTCGCTGATCGTCGCCGGCGCGATGCGCTACACCAAGTTCGGGCGGCACGTCTTTGCCGTCGGGTCCAACGAGCAGACCGCGCGCCTGTGCGGCGTGGCCGTCGATCGGGTCAAGATCCTCGTGTACGTCATCGGCGGCATGCTCGCGGGCGTCGCGGGCGTGCTGCAATTCTCGTACATCAACCAGGGCGACCCGACCACGGCGATGGGCATGGAGCTGAACATCATCGCCGCCGTCGTCATCGGCGGCGCGAGCCTCTCCGGAGGACAAGGCACCATCATCGGCACGCTCATCGGCGCGATGATCATGACCGTCCTCGGCAACGGCTGCACCAAGCTCGGCCTGCAAAACTGGGTGCAGGAGATCGTCACCGGCGCGATCATCATCGTCGCGCATGTGCTCGACCGCTTGCAGCATCGCGTCGGCGATTGAGCCTGCACATCCGCGCATCCTTCCCCACCCTCACGCCGCAACGTCCGCATTTCGTGCATCCACCTTTCCCCGCATGAATCCAGCGAAATTACCCGCTTATCGGACCGCTTTCGCGCGGCGAACCGCGCACATTTCCCTTGACATATAGTTTTTTGGCCGCCTCGAAATCCAATGGCATATCTCCCTCAACGCAACGCGACGGACGGCTGACGCGGGCAGGCTCGGCAACGAGCCGGTGTCAACGAAACCGGGGCGCGGGGTGCGTGAAACGGGAGCGGAGAGAATGTTCAGCAAGCACTTCATCAAGGGTGTTCTGGGTCTTGGTCTCGCGGCACTTGCCGGCCATTCGGCGCAGGCCAATCCCGCCGACTGGCACCTGAACCTCGGCGGCACTTCGTTCGACACCAACAACACCGCGCTCTGGGTTCCCTACGGCAACCCCGCCACCACCACCAACCCGAACAACGCCAACGCGGCGTCGTACGGCCAGGTCAACGGCATCGACTACACCATCTGGGACAACTACGGCCCGCACGGCAACGGGTCGACCGGCAATCACCACAACCTGCAAGACTTCGGCGGGCAGAACTTCGACGCCAAGGCCATGTTCTCCCGCAGCGACAGCAGCAACCTGTACGTCGGCCTCGTGACCGGCTTCAACCCGGCCGGCCTCACGATCGACGGCGTGTCGTACAAGATGGGCGACCTTGCCATCAACCCGGACTTCGCCAACAAGACGTCACAGTTCGGCGTCGTCACCCTCAGCGGATCGGCCCCGACATCTGGCACCACCTCGCTTTATGCCGGCGGCGCGTGGAATGTCCCCAACGGCGCCCAAGGCTGGTCCGGGCCGCCCCTCACCAACCTCGCCGGCGGCGGAACGTTGATCGGCAACGACATTCGCTACACGTACACGGACCTCGGCGTCAGCTATCACGATGTTGTCAGCGGCACCAATGTCGAACAGTACCTTCTCGAGTGGTCGATCCCGCTGAACGAGGTCGGCGCTAAGGTCGGCCAGGACTTCTCCATCTCCTGGGGCCCCAGCTGCGGCAACGACATCATCCAGACCCGCCACACGGTTACCGCGGTTCCCGAGCCCGCCAGCTTCTCGATCCTCGGCGGCCTTGGCGTCCTCGCCCTCTCCCGCCGCCGCAGCCGTAAGGTCGCCTGAGCTTCGCTCAGCCACGACCAGACCAAGCCTCTCCATCTCTGTTCCACGCTCCCTCGGGTTCCAAGCCGAGGGAGCGTTGTTTGATGAACCCATCAATCCCACGGATGACCTGGCAGACGTCATTCTGATGGAGCCTTGGCGACTGAAGAAGCTACCCGACCCGACGCGCCAACCAACCCAAAAGCAAACCCGCTCCACCGTCCAGACTCGTCGCTGCGCTCAGAGTCCGTGAGTTTATTGGGTGGCACGGGCGGGACGCCCGTGTCTTTTTGGACAAGAACACGGGCGGGACGCCCGTGCCACGTAACGGTCGGCGATCCTGAGCCACCAGGAGAAACGTACCGTCCGGACATTTCTATTTGCGTCGCAATGCGGACATTTCTATTTGCGCGCGACAGTGCTTTGGCAGCATTGCGAGAGCTAACGCCCTTTCATCTCCCCCTTCAACATCGCCGCGCACACGTTCAGGTTCAGTCGCACCTGAGCCAGCGCGATTCGTGCCTCCCGGTCCGGCGCATTCTCCGCCGCGCGCCCCACGCCCTTCCGAACCGCAACAATCTTGGTCAAGTGTGCCATGGTGTCTCCTTCGGATGAACAACTCCGTTACGGCCGATACGACCAGCCGTCCGCGTCTTCATTTCAAACCCGATGCCATCGCGCCGCTTTTCCCGACGACCAATAAAAGCTCGCGCGCCGTCCCCACCCGCCGGTACTTCGCTCAATGTCAGATCGCTTCGCCGACGTACCCGCGACATCACCGACATCCGGTCGCGACAAGTACCTCGGCAAACGACCCAGCGGCAAAGTTCAACGTAAACGTTACAGCGGCGACGACCCCCGCGTGCCGGCTCATCCGATGCGTCATACTCTACCTAACTCCCCGCGCGCCCGACGTTGCCCGGACACTGCAAAAGCCGGCATGGTCAACACCACCGGCACGCTCTTCCTAAGTTCACCGTTCAAAAAGCGTTACATCCGATACCCCAATCGCAAAACCCAGTTGGTCGTGGATACCGCCAACCCATTCGTGTACAAACTTCCAGCCGGCTGTCGTCAGCCAGTCCGGCGACATCACCCCGGCGTGAGGGCCTCCTGAAACGATCGCGTCCCCATCGCTTGCGCCCGCGCCGCGCCCCAGCCATTGCTTGGATTCGCGCCGCTCTCCTCGCGCTCATCGCGATTGCCGCTGCCGCGCCCGCTTCGGGCGTCATTAGCCTCACCGCGGGTCCGGGTGGCAACGGCATCATCATCAACACCCTGCTCGGCGCCGACACCTTCTACAACAACGGCTACTTCGGTCAGAACGCCGTCGTCGCCAACGTTGAAGCCGGCGCCATCTGGAACGGCCATGAAAGCCTCACCCAGCTCACCACCTACATCAGCGATCCCACCATCACCGGCACACAGCTCGGGCAGTTCGACTACCACGCCACCGCCGTCGGCATGACCATCGCCGGACAAGGGCAGTTCTTTTACTACCAGGCCGGCATCGCCCCATTGGCCAACCTCTGGTCCGCCTCCATCGCCACCACGTTCAACGGCGACGGCTCCTTCGAGATCACCAATCATTCCTTCCTCTACGCTTACAAGGAATCCATGAACGTCGGCCGCAACGTCGACTTCAACATCGGCGGCGGCTTCACCTTTACCTTCCACACCATCGCCGACGTCGTCAACAGCAGTTGGGGATTTGAAGACCCGGCCGGCGCAGCCTTCGAATCCCGCGCGATCGACGCGCTGGCGCTGGCGAATAAAACTACGGTCGTTCTCTCCGCCGGCAACTCTGGCCCCGCCGGCAATACCGTCGGAGGCCCCGCATCCGGGTATAATAAAATCGCCGTCGCGGCACTCGCGGCCGACACCACCGCCAATCCTTATACTGCCCCCTCCGACTTCTCCAGCCGCGGCCCCAACGACTTCTACAATCCTAAAACAAACACCATTGTCCCTAAGGTCCGCGCCGCCGTCGATATCGCCGCCCCTGGCGAGCAACTGGCTCTTGCCTATTACGGCGGCGCGACCGGCACCAATGCCGGCGGCACCGATCTCACCGGCGGGGTCGGCGTCTACTACCTCACCAACGCCGCCGGCACCAGCTTCGCCGCCCCCATCGTTGCCGGCGGCGCAGCGCTTCTCGCCGACTATGCCCATGTCAACTTCAGCTCTCACGGCTGGGATGGCCGCGTCATCAAGGCCGTCCTCCTCAACTCCGCCGACAAAACCGCCGGCTGGAATAACGGTCAGCACCCCAACCTCATTTGGGGCGTTCCCTTCGTCACCACCCAGGCTCTCGACTATGCGACCGGCGCCGGCCGATTGAATCTCGCCCGCGCCTACGGCCAGTTCAGCGCCGGGACCACCGACAACCCCACTCCCACCCCAACGCTATCCGGTGGCACCGTCCAACCCATCGGCTGGCTCTTCGGCCACGTCTATGACGGCTCCCCCACCGATTACGCTATCGACCACCTTTTCACCACCGGCGAATCATTCACCGCCACGCTCACCTGGTTCATCCACCGCACGCTCAACGATTCCACCGGCGCTGACAACGCCATCGCCACCGACGATCGCTTCGACAACCTTGACCTTGAAGTCTGGCGTCTCATCGACGGCCAGCTCTCCTCCGAGGTCGCCATCTCTCTCGCCCAATACAACAACGTTCAACATCTTTCCTTCCCCATCCCCGCCGATGGCCAATACCTCCTGCGCGTCGAATGGGTCGGCCAAGCGTATGACCTGACGACGCACAACCCGGCGAGCGGCCCCCTCGGCGAAGACTTCGCCCTCGCCTGGTCCAATCTCGCCGTCCCCGAACCCGCCAGCGCCGGCCTCATCCTGATCGTCCTCTTCTTTTCGCTGACGCGCCGCGTTTACCGCCGCCCTTGCATTTCCCTTTCGGCACGATAATTTGACACGTTCGCCGGAGAGATGGCCGAGTGGCTGAAGGCGACGGTTTGCTAAACCGTTATACGGGGTCAAACCCGTATCCGGGGTTCGAATCCCCGTCTCTCCGTTTTGTTTCTACGCATCAGCGACGCGATGAGGCTGGCGGGCGCGCAAGTTCTATCCGGTCGGGGAAGAAGGGGACGATTAAATAATCGTTGACTCAGCTGCCCGAATCGCGCGCCCCTCTCGTGACGGTTGTGGGCTGGGGGGAGAAAACGTTCGAACTATTGGTTCGTCGCATGTCTACATTTCTGTGCCCCCTTTCGGCCCGTCCCCAATTTTGCTCGTTCTAGGGTTCGCGCGAGGTCGCTATTATCGTTCATGACCGCTTCACCTCGTTACTCTGCGATCTGGCGGTTTTGCTCGGTCACTCAGGGTCATCGCCGCATTTCGCCCCGCGACGACGTGCCGTCTACCTATGGGCCAGGTTAGGTTTACTCGTCATGCGCTCTTTACCAGTAATGCGTTCTCACCTGCTACGCGCCATGTCGATTGTTGCCGCCGTCGTTTTCTCGAACCTCTCGTGTCAAAATTCGGCGGATGACCGGGGCGGCAAGGCAAGCACCCCCACCCCGGCAACTAAGGCTCAAGACGGACCCACCACGCCCGGCGACCCGCTACCGCACCGCACCGGGGACGCGGCCAAGGGCCGGGACGTGTTCCGGTTCGAGACGTTCGGCAACGAGGGGTTTTGGACCGATGCCGCCCGCATGCCCCAAGGCATGGCCGACGCCAAGGTCACCCCACTCGACGCCCTTAAGGCCGGACTGGTAGTGGACGCCGACGCGGTGCCCGCCGACCTGAAGGCGGCGATGGCGAAGGAGTTCAAGACCGACCTGTCCCCTGCGAACGCCCCGACACTCAACGACCCGAAGGTGACCGTGCGGCTGATCGAGGCCAACGCCGTCGTCGGCATTGTCCCGAAGGACAGCAACGGGGACGGCAAGATCCACATCATGGCTGGGGACAAGGTGGGCGTGTCGTGCGCGCTCTGCCACACGGTCAGCGACAAGAGCGTGTTCGACATGCCCGGCCACGGGTCGGTCGGCAAACGCATCGACGGCCCGGCCGCGCTGACGCTGAACATGGGCAAGCTGCTGGCGACCGCGGCCAACTCGCGGGCCGTGTTCCCCAACCTCCAGCTAGAGGACGAGGGAAAGACGATCGGCCGCGCCCCCAAGGGGCTGACGCCCAACTCGACCGAGGCCGAGGTGGACGCGTACCTGTCCAACCCGGAGTTCTACCCGGTCGGGACGTTCGACGAGACGCAGGACGGGCACGGGAACTCGGTCGTGAACCAGCCGCTGTTCCGCCAAGACCTCGCCGCCCCGTACGGCAGCGCGGGCGAGTTCGCCCTGCTCGACGACATCTCCAACGCGTCGTACACGACGAATCTCGACCCGACGACGCTGGTCACGCCCGAAGGCCGGGCGTTCCTGAAGATCAAGGCGGCGGCGGCGGGGACGCGACTGGCCGACGGATACCAGAAGGTGCTTGACGCGACGGGGGTGAAGGGCGGACCGTTCGTGCGGGCGTCGGTGGGCCACAAGGTCGGGGCACAGGCTAGCCCGGTCGGGCGGCGGGTGGACGACCAGAAGCTGATCGACATGAACGCGTACCTCGACTCGCTACAAGCCCCAAAGGGCGCCAAGGTGGACGACGCGACGTTCGCTCGTGGCAAGGAAGCGTTTCGCGGCAACAACTGCACGAATTGCCACAACGTGGACCAGAGCAAGGCCGTGCCCACGATGCTGGTGGACATGAAGACGATCATGCCGGATTATCGCCCCGAGATTCTGTTCCAGCGTCCACCCTTGAGTCCCGTGCAGAACTCGTCGGGTACGTTCGATGACAAGATGATCGTCGTGGACGCCAGTGACCGGGGCGAGAAGCGCGGCAATGCGCTGCCGCTGCTGCTGGACCTCGAACGCAAGCAGGTATTCCTTCACGACGCGTCAGTGCCTGGCCTGGAAAAGCTGCTGGACCCGAGCCGAGGCCCGACGGCGCCGCACCCGTTCTACCTTAAGGACGCGGCGCAGCGTGCGGACGTGGTTCAATTCCTGCGCGCTTCGGACACGGCGCGTCGGTAAGCGATGAGCACGCACGGCGACAACCAGCAACGGTCGACGCCGATGCGCCGCCTTGCCCGCCGTGTGTTCCCCTCTATTGCTTCGTTTTTTGCGGGGGAGGCTTTCACTGCTTCAGAACGAGGGGCATAATATGGCTGAAGCTATCTGCGTTTTCAGCTACGCCCGCGAGGAAAAGTTCTAACCGTGTCCCCTCCTCTCCGTTTCACAAGTGCGAATTGAACCAAACCATTTGTGGTGTCGCGCCCCTGACACGCTGGGCGCTCCGACCAGCAATTAGGCGCAGTACCGCGACCGAGTATGCTGCGAATAACGGCCCGCGGTTCGTGGGCCAGCGGCTGCTGTGGGAAATCCCGTACAGAAAGGGATGCGATGAAATATATGATCAGTTGGTTCGAACGTCCGCAAGGTTCGCCTCTGGAATACGAGAATGCCCAGAAGCGAATCCTCGACGTCTTCGGCCAATGGAAGGCACCGGGCAATTTCAAGATCGACTTCTTTGTGATCCGAGTCGGCGAGTGGGGCGGGCACATGCTGATGGAATGCGACGATCTGGTGACCATTCACAAGTTCTGTTCGATGCTTCCTGCGTTCGTCTTCGAGGTGCGCCCCGTCATCCCGGTCGAAGAAGCCGTCCGCGGCGAAGTCGAGGTCATCGCCTGGCGAGATGGCCTAAAACGCAACTGACATGCAAAAGAACCTCGCGGAGGCCGCCTGAGGTCATCCCTTGATTTCGAGAGCCAACCTTGTGCGCGTCTCCGCGTTTTCGGCGACGCCAGCCAGGAAAAGTTCTAACCGTGTCCCCTTCTCCCGGCCGACAGCCGTTTTTAGCGGCTATCCCTTGAACACATACGCCTGGAGCAGCACCAGCAGTCCCACCAGCGCCGCCAGCGCGATGCTGTGAAAGAAGACGTAGCGCAGGATCTGCCCCTCGCCACCGCGCTGGCCGGTGGCAACACCGGCAACCACAATGCTCTGCGCGTCGATCATTTTGCCCATCACGCCGCCGGTGCTGTTAGCGGCAGCCGCCAGCACGGGGGAAAAGCCAAGCTGTCTGGCGGTGATTTGCTGAAGGTTACCGAACAGCACATTGGACGCGGTATCACTTCCGGTCAGGGCGACGCCGAGCCATCCCAGCAGGGGGGAGAAAAATGGAAAGAGCTTTCCGCTGCTGGCAAATGCCAGGCCCAGCGTCGCATCCAGGCCGCCGTATCGGGTGGAGAATCCGATCGCCATCATGGCGGCGATCGTGACCAGCGACCAGCGCACGCGATAAAGCGTCGTGCGAAATAACCGCAGCAGCCGCAAGGGCCGCACGCCCAGTAGAAGCCCTGATGCCACCGCGGCCAGCAGCAGGCTGGTTCCTGTCGCCGATAGCCAGTTGAAAATGAAGACCGCGTCTTCGGCGTACGGTTTGGAAACGACCGGCGGAGCGCGAAACACGGCCTTGTCCAGCAGCGGAACCGGAATGTTGATCACCGAAAGTTGGTTGAGACGCGCCTTCACCGCCGGCAGTCCCCACATGAAGACCAGGATCGAAACAATCGCCCACGGCATCCACGCGATCAGCGCCTGTCGCCGAGTCGGCGGCGCCACCGGCTGATGAAATTTCGATTCCGATTGTCCCGGCAAGTCCGCGGGCGCCCCCTGCTCCAAAGCGGTCTCGTGATCAAACCGCCAGAGCGACTTGGGTTGCCAGAATCTCAGCAACAGAAGCAGCGAAGCGATCGACGTCAGTGAAGCGGCAATGTCGACCAGCCACGGCCCGTGATAGTTGCTCACCAGCAATTGCACAACGGAAAAGCTGAATCCCGCGGTCAGACACGCGGGCCACACTTCAACCATCCGCCGCCAACCGCACATGGCGCAAACGAGCCAGAACGGGATGATCAGCGCAAAAATGGCTAATTGTTTCCCGACCATGGCGCTGAGAACCTCCCCGGGGATTCCGGTGACCTTCGCCAGCGCCAGGATCGGCGTGCCCAGCGCGCCAAATGCCACGGGCGCCGTGTTCCCGATCAGCGCCAGTCCGGCGGCCGACAACGGCTTGAACCCCAGCCCGATGAGCATGGCCGCCGAAATTGCCACCGGCGTTCCAAATCCTGCCGCCCCTTCTATGAACGAGCCGAAACAGAAGGCGATGAGGATCGCCTGAATCCGCCGATCGTCCGCGAGTCCGGCGATGGATTGCTTGATGATCTCAAATTGTCCGGTGTGAACCGTGATGTCATACACAAAAATAGCGCAGAGAACGATCCAACCGATGGGGAACAATCCGTAGGCGACGCCATCCAACGTTGCCCATCCAGCCAGTTGCCAGGGCATGTGATAGACCACCACGACTACCGCCAGCGAAGTTGCCAATCCAATCAGTGCAGCGACGTGCGCGTGCACCTTCGTAAAGGCCAGCAATCCCATCAGGGCGCAAATGGGCAACGCCGCCACCAGGGCGGAAAGAAACAGATTGCCAGCCGGCGTATAAGACTGCGTCCAAGTCATTTTGTGGCTCCCTTGATGGACGCATCGAGCAATTCGATCCAGTGCAATACCGGCAGCGAGCGTCCCGCCGCTTTCAGGCAGCTTTGAAGTTGCAGCGTGCATCCGGGATTTCCGGAAACGACCATCTCGGCCCCGCTGCTTAAGACGTTCTGGGCCTTTTGGTTTCCCAATTGCCGTGCGGCCTCCGGTTCCAGCAAGTTGTAAATCCCCGCCGAACCACAGCAGATCGCGGGATCGGCGATCTCCAAAAGCTCGAGGCCAGGAATGGATTTCAGAAGCTGGCGCGGCTCAGCGGTAATGCCCTGCGCATGTTGCAGGTGGCAGGCATCGTGGTACGCCACGCGGATCGGCAGCGGATGCCTGACCGCCCGGGGAGCAAAGCCGGCCAGGATTTCAGAAATGTCGCGGCAACGGGCCGAAAACGCCGCGGCCCGCGCGGCATACCTCGGATCGTCGCGCAACAGATGGCCATATTCCTTCATGGCCGAACCGCAGCCGGCGGCGTTGATGGCAATCCCGTCCACCTTGCAGGCATCAAACGCTTCGATGGTTCGGCGGGCAAATCGGACGGCGAGCCCTTCTTCGCCCGCATGCGTCATCAGGGCGCCGCAGCACCCCTGGTTCGGCGCGACGATGACCTCACAGCCCTCTGCCGCCAGCACGCGGGCGCTCGCCTGATTGACCGCATCGAAGAAAACGCTCTGCACGCATCCCACCAACATTCCGACGCGCAAGCGAGGCGTGCCCGTTGGTCGCGGCGCCGGCGCAGCGCTGCCCTTGATAGCGCGCAGACTCACCTCCGGCAGAAGGCTTTCCATCGCCCGCAAACGACTCGGCAGCCACGACAACACCCCGCTTCGGCGAACGAGATTTCCCAATCCGCTCTGCTGGTAAATCCACAGGGGAAATAACAACCATCGCAACCGATCGGGATACGGAAAAATCGCGAAGATCATCCGGCGGAATAATCTCTCCGACAGCCGGCGCCCGAATCGCCGCTGGATCTGCGCCCGCGTCGCTTCGATCAGTTTGTCGTATTGAACGCCCGAGGGGCACGATGTGAGGCACGCCATGCAACCCAGACAGCGATCGAAGTGATCGACGTAATCCTGGTTGAAGGCCACCTCCTCCTTCAAGCCCAGTTCCATCAGGTAGATCCGCCCGCGCGGAGAATCCGCCTCCTCTCCCCACAGCCGGTACGTCGGGCAAGTCGACAGGCAAAAACCACAATGCACACATTGGTTGATCAGTTCGTCCGCCGGCGGGTGATGCGCGTCGAAAATCTGCAGCGCCTGCCGCGCGGGTGCCGTGACGTTGATAGCGCCGGGAGCCTGCGCCATCAGATTCCCCCCACAAATCGGCCCGGGGCGAGGATGCCGCCAGGGTCGAATTGATCCTTGATTCGCCGCATAAGCGGCAACGCACTGCCCGCCTGCGGCCAGACGTCAACGATCGATTTCAGCGCCCGGGGGCACCGCAGCAGAACCAGTGAGCCATCCAGTTTTTCCAGATGCCTGCGCAACGCGATGAATGCCGCGCCGATTTGATCCAATGGAGCCCCGCTAAAACTAACCATCGCCACGCCAACCGCCTGCCCCACGATGCTCCACCGAATTCCGTGGGCGGTCGCCGCTTGCCGCAACTGCTCCACAAAATCGGGCCATTGGGTTGGAAGGAAGCTGACTTTCGCTACGGCCGACTCGGGATCGGAAAACAGTCGTTCCCGGGCTGTCCAGGCGTCGTCAGACCACACAATGTGTTGGCAACCGCATTCAGCTAACGCCCCGATCACTCGCCGCGCTTTGGGTTCGATGGCATCGGCAAGTCCTTCGATTAAAACGGCGATTCCCGGCGGCGCGTCGTCCGAGGCATCGATCTGCACCGCTTTGACAACCGGCGAGCAGCGATCCATCGCGGATATCACGTTGCCCAGTGCCTCATGTGCAGGAACTGAAAAGCGCAGGCCGCGAGTGCAGTGGGCGCTGGGGTACAGACGGAACGTTGCCTCAGTCATCACGCCCAGGGTTCCGAACGATCCGGTGAAAAGCTTGGGCAAATCATAACCGGCAACATTCTTGACCACCTTGCCCCCGCTCTTGGCAATGGTGCCGTCGGCCAGAACCGCCGTGATGCCGATCAGATGATCGCGCAGTGTGCCGAAGGCGGCGCGCAGCGCGCCACTGTCGTTTGTCGCCAAAATTCCGCCGACCGTCGCGCGATCCGGCCACAGCGGATCAAGCGCCAACCGCTGGCCCTGTTGCGCCAGCGCCAGATTCAGCGCCCCCACCGTGCAACCCGCCTGCACGGTGGCGGTCATATCGCCGGCGGCATGATCGATCACGCGGTCCAATCGGCGCGTGGACACAACGATGTCCGCGGACCGCGGTGGATTTCCCCAATTCAATTTCGTGCCGCTTCCCCGCGCGACGACACGCAGTTTCGCGGCATTGGCAACGCAAAGCACGCGCGACAACTCCGCCTCCGACGCCGGTTCCACGACCCATTGCGCCGCCACCCCGTCGATCGCGTCGTCCAACAACGCGGGGCGCGCATGAGCATCACCGACGATCAGTCGGATGTCGTCGATGTCGGTTGGAGAAGGTGACACAGCGGGCGTCATGCCAAACCTCAGAGGAACTCCATCTCAGAACAATTCCGCCAACCCTGCTGTTTCCAGCGGATGTGGTTCGTACGGCCCGCTCCGCTCGGCACACAACCGCGGGCGCGGGAAAATCTTTTGCGGATTGCAGATGCCCAGCGGATCGAAGGCGATGCGCACGCGCTGCATCGTCTGCAGATCCGGCTCGGCGTACATCTCGGACATGAACTCCCTCTTTTCAAACCCGACGCCGTGCTCGCCGGTGATGGAGCCGCCGGCTGCGATGCACAGCCGCAGGATGTCGGCGGCGAGCTGCTCGGCCTGCTGCTCCTGGCCCGGGATGCGGCGATCGTAGAGCACCAAGGGATGAAGATTTCCATCTCCCGCGTGAAAAACATTGGCGACGCGCAGTCCGGAAATGTCGCCGAGGCGGCGAATTTCGCGAAGCGTTCGCGGCAGCGCCGTGCGTGGAATGACCCCGTCCTGCACAATGTAATTCGGTGAGATGCGCCCCATCGCCGCGAAGGCTGCCTTGCGCCCTTTCCAGAACATCTGCCGCTCGGCTTCGCAGCGGGCCAGCCGCAGTTCCCATGCGCCGCAGGCAGTGCAGATTCGCTTCACCTGCTCGATCAGCAGATCGACTTCCTGCTCAACTCCGTCCAGCTCGATCAGGAGCAACCCTTCGCACGCGGGATAGCCGGCGTGAACCGCGGCCTCCGAGGCCTGGATACTGAGCCGATCCATCATCTCGGCGGCGGCGGGCAGAATCCCGGCGGCAATGATCCGGCTTACCGCTTCGCCGGTGTCGTCGGTTGAATGAAAAGCCGCCAACAGCGTCTGCACCGCTTCGGGACGGCGGACAATGCGAAGGGTGATGCGGGTGGCAATTCCCAGCGTGCCTTCCGATCCGACCACCACGCCGCGCAAGTCATAACCCGGCGCGTCCCAGCTCTTGGCGCCGAGCTTCACCAGCGAGCCATCGGGCAACACAACCTCCATCGCCAGCACGTGCGTCGTGGTGAAGCCGTACTTCAGACAATGCGCGCCGCCCGCGTTTTCGGCGATGTTTCCGCCGATCGTGCAGACGGATTGGGAAGAAGGATCGGGAGCGTAGAAGTATCCATGCGGCAGGACGCGCTGTGTGACTTGCGCATTGATGACGCCCGGCTCGACCACGACCAACGCGTTGGGGATATCCACTTCCAGAATTCGCGTGAGGCGCGAGAGGCTGATGACGAGTCCGCCCGCCGCGGGCATCGCGCCGCCGCTGAGGCCCGTTCCCGAACCGCGCGCGACGAACGGGATGCGGTCGCGATGGCACAGGCGAACGATCTCCCGCACCTGATCGGCATCGTCAGGCAGCGCTACCGCGGCGGGGACGGCGCGAAAGTTGGTCAGGCCGTCGCACTCATAGGTGCGCAGTTCCTGCGGCGCGGTGAGCAAACTGTCAGCACCGACGATCTTGCGCAGGTCT
>JBBRIN010000020.1:0-14650 GCA_038221115.1 Tepidisphaerales bacterium | reverse complement strand
CCCCCACCCCCGGTGGGGGGTGTGGGGTGGGGTGCGGCGTCGGGGGGCGCGGGGGCGGCGGGGGCGGCGTCGGGGGGCGTGTGGGCTGGGTCGGGGGGGGTGACGGCCGGGGCGGGGGCAGTGTGGGGGGGGGGAGTGGGGGCGGGGTCGGCGGGGTTGACGGCCGGGGCGGGGGCAGAGTCGGGGGGGGGATTGGCGGGCGTGGGGGCTGGTGGGTCGACGGGGGGATCAGCGGCGGGGTCAGTTGAATCGGCGGCGCTACGGGTGATGAGGAGGATGGGGACCTTGAACTCCTTGACGTGCTCGATGGGGGAAGTCTGCTTGACGAACTTATCGAGGCCACCGACTTTGGTTTCCATCATGATGGGGTCAAGGGGACCGGTGTGGAGCAAGACATCGGAGATGGGGTCGATGGCGGCGACGCCGCGGATGCGCGGTTCGACGAGCGCGAGGTTCAGCGCGATGCGGGCGGATGCGCCTGTTCCGGCAGCGTAGAGCCGCTGGGGATCGATCATGGAAGCGCGCGCGAGGATGAAGTTGATCGCATTTTGGGCGAAGTGGGCGCCGCATTCGTCCTGAACAAACTCGGTGATGGTCGAAAATCGCTCTTGAGGTCGGATGTTATCCGACCAGCGGCTGACATCGTACAGCATGACGGCGACGCCGGATTTGGCGAGGGCGGTGGCATCATCGAGGTCGTGGTCGTTGATGGTGAAGCCCTCGAGGAGAGCTGCGCTGGATGACATCAAGACGCAGGGGAGGGAGTGTTCGGCGTGGTCGCCGGGGGGGACAAACAGCATGACGCCCATCGGCATGGCTCGGAATTCACCGGTTAAGTTGACGCCGTAGACGAAGACGCCATTTCGATCGTCTTTCTCGGGCAATTCCGGGAAGTCGGTCATCACGGGCTGGGCGACCTTTTCGGTCTCGAGGGGTTGGATGGCATCGCGGTCGGCCTGCAAGCGTTTGGCGGCGCGCTCGGCGGGGGTGAGGCCGTCGTCTTCGTCGAGATCGATGTGCGGTTTGGATTTGGAGCCGAGGCTACTGGAAGCGCTGGAGGCGTATTGGGAGAGGATTTTGCCGACGCCGCCCCCGTGGGCGAGGAGCATGAGGGCCAGGACGATCAAAGCGGCGCCCTTGATCCAGGCGAAGACGGCGTCTTTGGCTTCCTGCCAACGGGTGATGACGAAGAACGCGGCGTAGAGGGGTACAAACCTGTACATCATGTAAGTGACGACGCCTTCGTCATGGGCCATGGATCGGGGCTTCCAGGCTCCGTAGATGCAGTAACCGAGGCCGATGACGGCAAGGATCACACCGGCGAGCGCCGAAGAGGTTGGGTGCAGGAGGCAGAGGGCGCCGGCGATCAAGAGTCCGACGGCGACGTATCCGCCGGGGCCGGGTTTGAGGGTATCCCAGGTCCAGAAGTTGCCGGTGGCGCTGACGACGCCGTAGGTGTAGGTGCCGCCGGAATTGGCGCCGGAGGCAGGGCTGGCGCGCATGTGGGCAGGGGCGGCGGTGTAATTGGCTCGCGGCTGGACGTCGGCCGGCTTGTTGACGACCATGAGCTCGGCGTTGTCGTCGATGGCGCCGGTGTTCTCGATGTCGTCGAGGGAGGAGAAATCGAACTCCGGCTCGGGTTCTTTTGGGATTTTCTTAGCGGGTGGCTTTGATGAAGGCTTGCGTTGAGCCGCGCCGGCGCAGACGGGTGCAACGGCGGGTTTTGCGGCGGGAGATTTGGGGGCGGAGGCGGCTTTTGCGGAAGTTCGGGGCAGCAGCATGATGCTGCCGCATTTCTTGCACTTTGCCTTTTTGCCGGCAAAGGCGTCACCCACGTTGTATTCCTTGCCGCAGCCGGTGCAGGACACCGCAATACTCATGACGATCATCCTACCGTGTATCGCGTCGCCGCCGCCACCTTTCTTTGACGATCGGCGGGTGGGGGGCCTATGTTGAGGGGCATGAACCTTCATGCCATCGCGCGTTTAGTGGTGCTACTTTCCGCGTTCATTGGACTTGGGTGTGCCGCGCGTGAGAAGCGGCCGATGTTGCGCGATCTGCACAACGACACGAATCCACCGACGACCGTACACAATGCCGGCGGGACGCTGGGCACGATTCAGCGACTCGATCCTGCATTGGATGGGTTGCTGGCGGCGGATGCGAAGCTGGAGATTCTGGTGGATGGGGTGGACTGGGCGGAGGGGCCAGTGTGGCGAAAGGGAGGGTTGCTGTTCTCCGACGTGAAGCAGAACACGATATACCGGTGGACGGCGGCGGACGGAGTGCGGCCTTGGCTGAAGCCGAGCGGTTACCTTTCGCCGAGGCCGCGCGGCGGGGAACCGGGGTCGAACGGGCTGACGCTCGATCATGAGGGGCGGCTGGTGATGTGCCAGCACGGCGAGCGGCGGGTGGCGCGGCTGGAGGGGGATGGGGCGACGCAGACGGCGCTCGCCGATCGTTTTCAAGGCAAGAGGTTCAACAGTCCGAATGACCTGTGCTTTGATGCGAAGGGGGATTTGTATTTCACAGACCCGCCGTATGGGTTGGAGAAAAACAACGCGGACCCGAAGAAAGAAATGGAGTTTAACGGCGTATATCTGGTGCGTCCTGACGGGGGGGTGATGCGGACGAAGGTTGACCTCACCTTTCCGAATGGGATCGCGTTGTCGCCGGATGAGAAGTCGCTTTATGTGGCGGTTTCGGATCCGAGGAAGCCGGTGGTGATGCGGTATGAGGTGCAGGCTGATGGGGATGTCGCCAATGGGAGGGTGTTTTTCGATGCATCGGCGCTGGTGGCGCAGAAGCTGAAGGGACTGCCGGATGGAATGAAGTTTGATGTGAAGGGGAACCTGTGGCTTGGCGGGCCGGGGGGGATTCTGATTATCTCGCCGAAGGGGAAGCACCTGGGGACGATTGCGACGGAGGTACCGACGGCGAACTGCGCGTGGGGGGACGATGGATCGACGCTTTATGTGACGGCGAATCATAATGTGTGCAGGATCAAGACGCTGACGAAGGGGAAGCTGGCGGGGGTCAGGTGATACAGGCCGCGGATCGGTGACCCGGAAATGGCAAATGCGCTTTCGCCGATCCGGTTGGGACACGGTGATTGGATATCTTTCGCCGTACAATCGTTGCACAACGTGAGCGGTACGATGACCACTGTCATGAGCGGGCACATCGAAGTTGACGACAACCACGTCGCCCGCGTTGCGGGGTCGCGGGTCAAAGTCATTCATCTGGTCATGGAGAAGGTGGCCAACGGTTGGGGGCCCGAGGAGATACAGCGGAACTTTCCGAGCGTGTCGGTTGCCGCGGTGTATGCCGCGTTAACGTACTACTACGATCACCAGGCAGAATGCGATGCGCAGATCGAGGCGAGCGTGAAGTTTGCCAAGGAAATGCGAGATCAGGCGGGGAAGTCGCCTGAGACGGCCGCTGCTGGCATGTAAACAACCCCTTCGATGCGCTCGGCCTTCACTTTGCCCGACATGGCTGCGTATCGCCTGAGAAACTCAGTGCGCGTAAGGCGATCGCCGTTCTCCAGCGGTGGAACTGCACGCTTCGCTTCGGCCGGCAATGCCTGCTGAGCGATCATGGATGGTGGAGGGCTTGCCATACGATCTTGCCTTCGAGGTCGAAAACAATGGTAGCGCGTCCTCGTCCGGCTGCCAAGCAAAATCACTTCCCCAGCAGCTTCTTGGCGGCCTTCACCATGTTGTCGGCGTTAAGGCCGTGCTTGTCGTAGAGCTCCTTGGCCATGTAGGCGGATTGTCCGAATTCGCCGTGGACGGCGAGGGTTTTGATGGTGTGGGGGATGGCGGCTTCACTGAGGGCGTGGGAGAGCTGCGCGCCCATGCCGTTGATGGCTTGATGATCTTCGATGGTGACGAGCTTGCCGTTGGTGGACTTGACGGCTCCGCCGAGGGTATCGAGGTCGATTTTGTTGACGAAGGGGTTGTTAATGACGGTGGCCTCGATGCCTTCGGCGGCGAGCTTTTTGCCGGCTTCGATGGCGGCGTTGAGGAGGGGGCCGCAGCCGACGAGGGTGACGTCTTTGCCTTTGCGGAGGACCTGGGCTTTGCCCCAGGGGTAGGTGGCATTGTCGACCCAGTAGATGGGGTAGTTTTCGCGGCCGACAAAGAAGATGTAGGATTCGCCGTCCTTGCCGGCGGAGCGGTCGGCGGCGTATTTCTCGATGGCCTGATACATGAGCGACTCGGCCTCGTCTGCGCAGCTGGGGCTGATGACGGTGGTGTGGGGGATGGGGCTGACGGCGGCGAAGTAGGTGAGGCCCTGGTGGCTGGCGCCGTCGGCGGCGTCCTGGAAGCCGACGTGGGAGAAGACGGCGATGACGGGGGCCTGGGAGAGGGCGGCCATGGTGAGCGGGAGGTTGCCCTTGGTGACGCCGAACTGGCCGAAGGTGTCGACGACGGGGATGAAGCCGATTTTGGCGAGGCCGGCGCCGGTGCTGACCATGTTGGCCTCGGCGATGCCGACTTCGATGAAGCGGTCGGGGAGAGATTTTTGGAAGCCGGACATGCCGGTGGAGCCCTGGACGTCTGCCGAGACGCTGTAGACGGGGAAGCCGGCCTGGGCGGCTTTGACGCAGGCTTTGGCGAGTCCCGACTGGACCTTGTCCTTTTTGACGGCTTGCGGGGCGCTGGCGGGGGTGGGGAGGGCTTTCTTCTTTTCCGAATCACGCAGCCAGAGTTCGCGAAGCTCTTGTGCCCACTTCTTGAATTCGTCGGGGACGTGGTCGGCGCCGCCGTAGATTTCGGTCATCCAGTCGGTGATTTTTTCGCCGTCGGCGAGTGGGAAGCCGTGGCCGCCGGCGGCGTTTTCTTCGGTGCTCTTGATGCCGAAACCTTTGATGGTTTTGACGCGGAGGCAGACGGGTTTGTTGGGGGTGACTTTGGCTTCCTTGACGCCCATCTCGACGGCTTCGAGGACGGCGGGAAGATCGTGTCCGAGGGGAACTTCGATGACGTTCCAGCCGAGGGCGCTCATGGCGCTGAAGGTGGGCTGCATGCTGAAGGCGTCTTTGGTGATGCGGCCGGAGAGCTTGGTGTCGTTGTCGGAGATGATGAGGACGAACGGATTGACGCGGCCCTTGGAGGCGAGGCCGGGGATGGCGGCGAAAGCTTCCTTGGCTTCTCCTTCCATGGAGGCGCCGTCGGAAACGGTGCAGATGGTGACGCGGTCGTTGCCGGCGACCTTGTCGCCGATGGCGAGGCCCTGGGCTTGGGGGAGCGCGGAACCGAGGGGGCCATTGCT
Organism: Tepidisphaerales bacterium; assembly: GCA_038221115.1. Taxonomy (GTDB): domain Bacteria; phylum Planctomycetota; class Phycisphaerae; order Tepidisphaerales; family Tepidisphaeraceae; genus JANXVV01. Next base: position 9,370 of record JBBRIN010000020.1, on the reverse strand, counting down.
GAGGAGGACGCCCTGGGGGTTGAGGTGAGACTCGCCGTGGCCGGTGAACTTGGAGTTGATGCCGCGGAAGCCGCGGAGGTCGTCGAAGGTCATGCCATCGAAGCCGTAGTTGGCGCGGAGGGCATAGACGCCGTTTTCGGTGTGGCCGGCGTCGTTGACGAAGTTGAAGGCTTCAAACCAGGGGCGGCCGGTAGTGGCGAACATGACGGCATGGACGGCAGCCATGATTTCGGCGAACGCGGAAGGGCCACCCCAATGACAGGCGGCGCCACCGTTGACGGCGTGTACGTCCATGAGCGCGACGAGCGCGCGGGTGGCGCGCGGGTCGGCGACGGTCCATTCGCGGCCGGCGGTTCCTTTGACGGCGACGGCGTACTTGGGCTTAGCGGTTGGGGTTCCGGCAAGGCGAGGCTTCAGGGGAAGCGGCTTGAGTGGGGGCGCTTCGACGGCTTTGACGGGAGTGTTATCGGCGGCCATTGGAGATTGAATCCCGGGAGGTTCGGGGGTTGTCGTCGAGACAATTCCATCGAGTGATGGAACGAAGGGCCAAAAGCCCGGAAAGGGGGTTGAGAATAACGGACGGCGAAGTGGATGGCAAACGGGCCTGAAATCGGGAAGGCCATTCACATTGCATCCATCGGCAACAACTGCGTTGATGGGCGGGTTTGTGGTGAAGATCATCGCTTTCGAGGCATGGGGCGATGAAGAAATGATCCGGCGCATTTTTATCTTGGGGAGAGGTGGGGAGTGCGCGGTCCGATAAGAAGAATCGGTTCCATAGTTGCCGGACTTGAGGCGGGGTTATCACACCCTTCAAAGAGCGCATGCGATGCGTTTTCGGACGTTTTCGATGATGGCGCACTGCTAAAGCACCCCCCGGCAGGGCGTCGATACGACGGATGATTCGCACCTGCTGCGCCTGCGCGGGGTGTAGGGGTTAAGCCCCGAAAACCTTTGCGGCGGTTCATGCGGTCTGGTGTGCCGCCGGCCTGACGTTCAAGCCGGCGGGGGCTTGTGAGAAGGGAGGTTGGTTTATGTCACGATAGGGAACGGCGTGCAGTTCCCCAAACGGAGTCGGACACGCCGGCGACGATAAGCGAGTCGCCGGGCAGATGACCGAGCCGTGTGCCGCAGGCTGCTGGCGGATTTCGCCTGATTCACCAGTAAGGCCTTTCAAGGGACTGAAGGCAACGCAGTAAAACCAGAGGTGGCGAGCCCGCCGGACCGCAGATCCGGCGCCGGGCCAAGATCCCGGGGAGCGATCAGGCGCGCCGCACGATGGTGAACGTTTAACCCGTCAAGGAAAGACTGACATGAGCAGAATTAACACCAACGTCAATTCGCTGATCGCGCAACGCGCGTTGGCGAAGAATCAAGATTCATTAAACACGAGCCTGCAGCGGCTGAGCACCGGTTTGAAGATCAACACGGGCGCCGATGACCCCGCGGGGCTGATCGCCAGCGAAAACCTGAAGGCCGAGCAGACCGGCATCAGCACCGCGATCGGCAATGCCCAGCGCGCCGGGAACATCATCGGCACCGCCGAGGGTGGTTTGACGGAAGTCAGCAGCCTGCTGAACCAACTGCAGGGCCTGGTCGGCCAGGCGGCCAACAGCGGCGGCCTGTCCAGCGATGAAATCGCGGCGAATCAGCTCCAGGTCGACTCGATCCTGAGCACCGTCAATCGCATCGCGACGGCGACCAGCTTTCAAGGGCAGAAGCTGCTGAACGGCAGCCTGGCCTACACGACCAGCGGCGTGACTGCCACGGCGGTCAATTCGCTGCAGATCAATGCGGCGCTGCTGCCGGCCAACGCGGCACAAAACATCGTGATCGGCGTGACGCAGAGCGCGCAGACCGCGACGCTGGGTTACACCGGCGGTGCACTGGGCGCCGGCAACAACGTAACGATCGAAGTCGCGGGCAACGCCGGCACCCAGCAGGTGTCGGTCGCCGGCGGCGCCACCGTGGCGAACATCGCGGCGGCGATCAACAACGTGAAGGCCGCGACCGGGGTCAGCGCCTCGCTGTCAGGCGGCAACCTGCGCTTGGATAGCGGCGCGTTCGGCTCCAAGCAGTTCGTCAGCCTCAAAGCGATCAGCGGCACGTTCGCGCCGACCGCCGGCACGGCCAATGGACGCGACGCCAAGGTGAACGTGAACGGCGCCGCCGCCCAGGCGGACGGCGTGGCGGTCAGCTTCCGCAGCGCGAACCTCGACCTGTCGTTCAACCTGGGCTCGATCAACACGAGCACGGGCACGACGAACTTCTACGTTACCGGTGGTGGTGCGCGCTTCTCGCTCGGGTCCAAGGTTACGGAGACCGACAAGGCATCGATCGGGCTCAGCTCGGTTTCGACGGGCAGCCTGGGCGATTCGATCAGTGGGTTTCTCAGCTCGCTGCAAAGCGGGCAGACGAATGCGTTGGCGGCGACCAACCTGGTTGGCGCGCAGAAGATCATCGACTCGGCGGTGAAGCAGGTGAGCAATCTGCGCGGCCGTCTGGGCGCGTTCCAGAAGTTCACGATCGGTTCGACCGTGAATGCATTGAACGTCGCGTACGAAAACGCGTCGGCCGCCGAGAGCGCGATCGCCGACACGGACTTCGCGGCTGAAACGGCGAAGCTGACCCGGGCGCAGATCCTGTCGCAAGCGGCGACGACGGTTTTGACCCAGGCCAACTCAAGCCCTCAGCAAGCCCTGAGCCTCCTGCGCAACGCTTAAGGCGCGGTTCAGGGATCAGCAACGGGCCGAGCTACCTGAGGCTCGTCGTGGACTGAAGACCTAAAGAATCCCATTCTCATAAGCCCTGCACCCCCGGCCTCACTCGCCGGGGGTGCTTCATTGTTGGGTTCGTTTTATTGAGGCGAGAATGGGAGCGCGGGGTGATGGCGCGGCATTCGCTAGTTGGCGGGCAGTCGGGTGGGCCCTTGCCTTGACAGGCGGGTGCGCATGGAAACGTTTTCCTCAATACCACCGTTCAGGTGGAAGGCGGATTTATGAAGCGGATGGTTTCTCTCTCCTTAGTGGCGATGTTCGGCCTGTCGATGGTTGGCTGCGAAAATTGGGGTCATGACAAGAACGGATCGCGTAGCTCGGCATCCTCGGGCAGCGGCGCCTACGGCAGCTCATCGAGCGGCGCGCGAACGGCGGGCAGCGGCTCAGGGGCGAATGGGAATTACAACGGAACCGGTGGCGGCTACAACAACACCAACGGCGGCGCCTACAACAGCACGCGCAGCGGGGGCTACAACACGGGCTCAACTGGTACGAATACCGGTACCGGCGATACGGGAAATAGCATCGGCGGCCCCAGCGGCGGAACGGGAACCGGCAGCCGAGGCGGCGCAAACGTGAACACCGGCGGTGGCAATTCCGGCACTGGCACGGGCATCGGCGGCGCTGGCACAGCTGGCAGCGGCACCGGCGGCACAAGCGGTGGTACGGGTACCGGCGGCGCAGGCACGGGCTCTACTGGTGCAGGCACCGGCGGAACCGGGACCAGTGGTAACGCCGGCGGGGCTGGGACGGGTGGCGGTGCCGGAGCTGGCGGTGGTACCGGTGGCGCGGGTGGCGCGGGCGGCCGTTAATGTCGCGTCCGATAATATGAGTGCGACAAATCTGCGGCAGGCCGAGCCAATGAGGGCTCGGCCTGCCGCTTTTCACTTGAGGACGGTTGTACCTGGCTCAGGCGCAATTACGGCACAACGTTTGTTTGGTTACAGAACGAAGCGGTCGCGGCGGAATGGCCGTCGCGTACCGGAAAGCTCGGCGAGGTTTTTCGTTGCCGAGAGAGATTCAGTGGAACCTCGTCGCTTCTCCCTGATGAAGCACGCAAACCAACGGAGGCTGCTATGAAGCGAGCCATTTCAGCGATCGTTCTGGGAATCGTGTCGTTTGCCGTTTCGGGCGCGATGGTCGGCTGCTCGGCCGGCGTGAACGTCGATCCGGATCGGGCACACACCTCGTCGTCGACGACCGGCGACAGCACCTACAGGAAAACCACCGTCCGCGACGCCAATGGAAACGTGGTCGAGACCAAGACTGAGAAGAAGGCGTATTAATGATCGGCGCGCGGCGTTTGCCGAGCGCTTGTCAACGGTGACTCGAGCCATGAGCAGGGCCCGCCGCGCTTTCAGCGTGGCGGGCTCGTTTGGTCTTTGACCATCTTGAGAAGTTGTTCGGCAAAGGCGCGCTGTCGGGGGTTGGCGCGGGGGAGGAATTCTTCGAACAGGGCGCGGCTTTCATCGGCCAGGACGTTGCCGAGGATGCGGGGCATCTGGCTCTCGGGGCTGATGGGGGGGCGAACGCGGTGAGTGCCGCCGTCGGCGGGGGCGGGGAGCGCGTAGATGATTGCGTCCACCGCGCCTTCCATCGCGGCGCCAAGGCACATCACGCACGGCTCCAGCGTGGAAACAAGAATGAGGTCGCGTGCGTCGGCGGGGACCTTGCCGGTGGCGGCGTCGAAGGTGACCATCTCGGCGTGGGCGGTTTTGCTTTTGGAGGCGTTCAGGCGATTGTAGCCCTGCGCGATGATGGTTCCGTCACCGCGGGCGAGGAGGCATCCGATGGGGGCTTCGCCGTGATTCATGCCGTCGGTGGCGACGATGAAGGCTTGGCGCATGAGGCGGTGGATGAGGTCGTCGGTGAGATGGGCGGGGCCGGGCGAGAGCGTCTCCAAAGCTTTGTCGAGTTGGCGGAGCAGGTCGGCAGGATCGCGGCAGGTGAAGCGGGCGCCGGCGTCCCGAAGCGTTTGGGCGGTGTTGATGCCGCCGCAGGAGAAGCCGATGAGGCCCACGCCGGCATCGCGAGCGGCGTGGACGTCGTAGGGGGTATCGCCCGCCATGGCGCACTGGAGGGGCGAGAGTTTCAGCTTTTTCACGGCTGCAGCAACGATGTCGGGCGAAGGTTTGCTCTCCTTGGCGTCGTCGGCGGTCGCGATCTCTTCGACGAGTTGAGTGAGATCGTGCCGCGCGCTCTTTTGGATGGCGGCAAGCTCTTTCTTTTTGCTCGAGGTGGCGAGCGAGGTCTTGATGCCCCGACGGCGGATCTCGGTAAAAAGCTCAATCACGCCGGGGAAGGGAGGCAGGCGCTTGCTCTGGGCGATGCGGCCGAATTCTTCAGAGTGAGCGGCGGAAAGCTCTTCGGCACATTCGTCGGCGATCTGCTGGCCGAGGATGCTGGGGATCAGCTTGTCACCGCCTTTGCCGACTTCGACGGCGATGCGGTCGTGCGACACGTGGAAGTTGCGAGCGGCGAAGGCGCGGTGCCACGCTTCGACGTGGGCGAAGTTGGTATCGATAAGGGTGCCGTCGACGTCGAAGATCAGAGCGGAGAGAGCCATGGGCGCAATGTACAGGCGGGGAGGCGGCAGGGGGGATGGGGGATTTCCGCGAGCGGAGTTGCATCGTCGTGCTTGAGAACGTGAAATGGGGCGATGGGCGATGATCCGATTGAAATCACAGCCGCCGAAGCGAACGCATCGGAAGAGGATCGATTTCACCGGTTCAAGCTGATCGGGTGGTGGGACCAGCGCAAGCTCGCCGAGGCAAAGGTGCTAGTCGTAGGGGCGGGGGCGCTGGGGAACGAGATCGTCAAGAACCTGGCGCTGCTCGGCGTGGGCAACGTGTTGATTGCCGACATGGATCGCATTGAGAACTCGAACCTTTCGCGGTCGGTGCTATATCGGGCGGCCGACAACGGGGAATACAAAGCAACCGTTGCGGCGCGGGCGGCGAAGGAAATATATCCGGACATGAAGACGCGCGCGTTCAACGGGAACGTTGTTTATGACCTGGGGCTTGGCGTATTTCGATGGGCTGACGTGGTGATCGGGGGGTTGGACAATCGCGAAGCGCGGCTGGCGATCAACCGCGGCTGCTGGCGGGTGGGGCGACCGTGGATCGACGGCGCCATCGAGCAAATCCAGGGCGTTGCGCGCGTGTTTTCACCGCTGAAGCATCGGGAGGGGCCTTGCTACGAGTGCACCATGTCGGAGATGGATTGGAAACTTCTGGCGATGCGTCGGTCGTGCAATTTGTTGAGCCGCGGCGAGATGCAGGCAGGGAAGACGCCGACGACGCCGACGATCAGTTCGATCATCGCGGGCGTGCAGTGCCAGGAGGCGGTCAAACTGCTGCATGGAATGGAGACGATCGCAGGGCGGGGGTGGGCGTTTGCGGGCCTCACCGGCGATTCGTATGCGATCGAGTATCAGGCGAAGGCCGATTGTTACAGCCATGACATCCTCGATGAGATCGTGCCACTGGACGGGGGCGCGGGCGACACGACAGCCGAGCAGTTGCTCACGCTCGCGCGCCAGCGGCTGGGGGGGCTGGGGGCGGGGACCGAGCTTGAACTGGGACGGGATGTGCTGGAAAAGATGGTTTGCCCGAAATGTGGCCGTGAGGAGAGCTTATTCATTTCACTGGGCCAGGCGCGGCCGGGACTGGCGGAGTGTCCGCACTGCCCGGGAACGCGGCGGGAGCCGGTGACTTTTTTCAAGATCCGCGGCGATGAGTCGTTTGCAGGCCGGCCTCTTGCGGAGATCGGTGTGCCGGCATTCGATGTGGTGATTGCGCGCGGATCGGGGCGATCCATTGGTTTTGAGCTGACGGGGGACGGGGCGGCTGTGCTCGGCGAGCTGTGGCGAGGGGATGCCGGGTTGAGTTGGGAGTAGCGCGGCGATCAACGTGGGCGCTGCCTGTGTGCGATTCGCGCGAAGTTTGACGCTAAAGGCGGTGCAATGCTATCCTTCGCCTCCTCACCTTGGCGGTTTGGGGCGCCGGACCGCCGCGAGCGCGAGGCCGTCACGCACAGCAGCCCACACGCAGGAGCAACACCCGTGAACCGACCCCTCCTTCCCCGCAACCAGACCGCTACAGGCAATCGTTACAGCCGATTTTTCCGATTCGCCGCGGCATGCAGCATTGGCCTGGCGATCGTGGTGACTGGCTGTCAGACGGCAAAACCCACCGCAACCAAAGTAACGGAGGTGCCGGCGGGCAGCTTCGCCACTAAATGGCGAGCCGAGGTCGCGCTTCAGAATGATACGGTCACCAACCTGTACGTTCGCGAAGACCTCGTCATCGTGTACACGCGCAACCATTACGCCTACGTCTACAATCGCGACTCAGGCGCCTTCATGTGGGTTACGCGAATTACCAACCCGGGCACCAAGGTGCGGCCGCCAACCGTTTTGAAGGATTTTGTCATCTTTCCAACGGTGGCGACGATGGAAGTGTTCGATCGTAACACCGGCCGTAACCGCCGATCGGTGCCGATCGAGTTTGCGCTTCGCAGCGGCGCGGTTGGCGCCGGCACGCACTTGATATTTGGGGCGGATGATCAGGGACGCGGCCGCGTGGTGAATCTGGATCTGGCGGGCAGTCAGTATCAGCACACGAGTGCGGCATGGACGCTTGCGACGCGTGGCGGCATTGCTTCCACCCCGGCGATTCAACAAGGGGTGGTGTACATCGGCGACGATGCGGGCGACGTGTATGCCGTCAACCTGGAGACGCGCGCCCCGGTGTGGCCGCTGAAGCAGGAGGGGCGAGAGGACGGCGTATTTGGCGCGGCGGGGGGTATTCGCGCGGACCTTAAGGCCGACGAAGCGGGGGTGTACGTCGCATCGGAAGACACGAAGCTGTATTGCCTGGGGCGGACCGACGGCCGGATTCGCTGGCAATACTTCGCCGGACAGCCGCTCACGCACAGCCCGGTTGTGACGGCGACGTCGCTGTATGAGTTCATCGACGGCGTCGGCGTCGTGGCGCTCGACAAGGTGAAGGGCGACTACAACCGCAAACCGTTATGGACGGCCGCGCAGGCGGTGCAGTTTCTGGCCGAGGATGAGCGTTACGCGTACCTGGAGCGAAGCGATCGTGCCATCATGGCGGTCGATCGAGCGACGGGGGAGACGAAGTTTCAATCCAAGGGACGCGACTTTTTCACGCTGGGCACGTCCCTCAAGGGCAACGTCATTTACGCCGCCAGCGAGAACGGCCAACTGCGCGCGATCAACCCGATTCTGCGCCCGGGCTTCATCGGCGAGGTGGTCTTCGAGGCGGTCAGCCGCGAGCAGACGGTTGCGGCGGCGCGGTAGATTTTTGCAGAGAATGGCAGCCCGATCCCGTGTCATCCTGAGGTACTCCGAAGGATCTGGCCAGTGCGTCGGGCGGTGTGGATCCTTCGGAGTACCTCAGGATGACAGTTGGTTCAACCGCCGCGTCCGATTTAGTCCCCGTCAAGCGTGCCCTGATCTCGGTGTTCGATAAAACGGGGCTTGCGGACTTTGCAAAAGCGCTGCACCAGGAGTTTGGGGTCGAGCTGATCAGCACGGGTGGAACGGCGAAGTTTCTTCGCGAATTGGGGCTGCCGGTCACGGACGTGTCGCAGGTGACGGGGTTTCCGGAAATGATGGACGGGCGGGTGAAGACGCTGCACCCCAAGATTCATGGGGGTTTGCTGGCGATCCGCGACAACCCGGAGCACGCGGCGGCCATGCAGCAGCATGGGATCGCGCCGATCGACCTGGTGTGCATCAACCTGTACCCGTTTCAGCAGACGATCACCAAGGCCGGGGTGACGTTCGAGGAGGCGATAGAGAACGTCGACATCGGCGGACCGAGCATGATCCGGTCGGCGGCGAAGAACCACCGATTTGTGCTGGTGGTGACGTCGACGGATCGGTATGAGAAGGTGCTGGGGGATCTGCGCGAGCATGGGGGGAGCAGTTGCGGGAAGCATCGGCTGCGTCAGGCGGGTCGCGCCTTCGGCCACACGGCGGAGTACGACCGGACTATTTCACAATACCTATCCAAAGCCGCCGAGCTTCCGGGGGGCGATCGGCTGGAAATCCACCTGCAAAAGCAGCAGGAACTTCGCTACGGTGAAAACCCGCACCAGAAGGCGGCGCTGTACGTCGGTGAAAAGCCGGCGGAAGCGTCGGTGGCCTTTGCCGCGCAGCTGCATGGCAAGGAGCTCTCGTACATTAACCTGCTCGATGCGGACGCCGCGCTGTCGGCGGTAAAGGAGATGGACGCACCGACAGCGTGCATCGTGAAACATGCAACGCCGTGCGGATACGCGACGGGAGCGGATATTGCCACCGCGTTTCGGCGCGCGTTTGAAGGCGATCCGCTGGCCGCGTTCGGTGGCATTGTTGCGTTCAACCGGCCGATTGACCTTGCTTGCGCACAGGCCATTACGTCAATCGATAAGCTGCTCGAGGTGATCGTGGCTCCCGGCTATGCGGGGAATGCGCTGCAACTGCTCCGGGATCGTTGGAAGAATGTTCGCCTGCTCGACGTGGGGCCGATCCGATCTAACGAGCACGCGGACAAGAACGAGTTGATGCTCCACAAGAT
>JBBRIN010000019.1:0-14655 GCA_038221115.1 Tepidisphaerales bacterium | reverse complement strand
CAAGACGTGATGGCCGCCACCATCGCCTCCGTCAAGCAGCGCCTCGCCGGCAAGCTCGCCGCCCGCGCCGGCGACGTCGAACGCCGCGCCGTCGAAGCCGCCGCCACCCAGGACATGGACGACTCCATCGGCTCACTCTTAAAAACGATCGACGACCTCTCCCTCGCCCCCAACACCTACGTCATCTTCACCTCCGACCACGGCGCCCAGGGCCGCAACGCCAACGCCCCCCTGTCCTTCGGCACAGGCACCCACTGGGAAGGCGGCATCCGTGTCCCCCTCATCATCCGCGGCCCCGCGATTCCTCCCGGCACCGTCTCCCACACCCGCGTCATCGCCGCCGACCTCTTCCCCACCCTCCTCGATCTCGCCCGCTCCACCGCCCCCCCCGCGCCTCCACCCCCCAACCTCGAAGGCGCCACCCTCGTCCCCATTCTCACCAACCCCAACACCACCGAGTTCCATCGCCCCCGCCCCGAACTCGTCTTCCATTTCCCCCACTACGACTCCGACGACCGCGGCCCCGCCTCCGCGCTCCTCCTCGGCGACTACAAACTCCTCCGCTACTACGCCGACAACACCCTTCACCTCTACAACCTCCAATCCGACTTCCGCGAACAACACGACCTCGCCCCCGAAATGCCCGCCAAGCTAAAAGAGCTCGACGACAAGCTCACCGCCTACCTAACCCAGGTCGCCGCCCAACTCCCCACCCCCAATCCAACCTACGATCCAACCAAATCCCAGGAACTCATCCGCCGCCGCCCGCTCCCCCCGGGCCCGGCCCCAGCCGGTCTCCAGCCCCGAAGGGGCGATAGCCAATAGCCCACCGACCGCAAGTCGATGGAACATGTTTTCCCAATAACAACCCCGCCCCTCCCGCGTTATATGAGTGGAGCAGTCGCACGGCGAACGACGCCGCCAGGGAGAATGTGAGATGACACGCCCCGTCCGCAAGCAGGACCGTCGCAAGACGTCGGGCCGACGAAGCGCAATGACCTCGGCGTTCTTCGGCTTCGCCATGCACGCGGCACTACGTCTGCCCGCCTCCGCAGCCCCCGTCTGGGCCGGCTACGGCGGCAACGCCCAGCACGATGCCACCTCCACCGTCGCCTCCCAGCCGCTTCAAACCATCCGCTGGTCCACCCCCGTCGATCTCGCCCCGGTCTTTAGCGACAATGACCTGCTGATCCACTACGGCTCCCCCATGATCACCCAGGCCAACACCGTCATCGTCCCGGTCAAGACCGGCAGCACCGGCGGCTTCCAACTCTCCGCCTTCAACGGCGCCAACGGCGCACCCCTCTGGACGCAACCCACCGATTACATCCTTCCACCGCACAACTGGGTCCCCAGCTATTCCCCCGCCCTCACACCCACCCAACGCCTCTACTACCCCGGCGCCGGAGGCACCGTCTACTTCCGCGACGCGCCCGATTCCCCCGCTCCCGCGACGATCACCCAGCTCGCCTTCTACGGCCTATCGAACTACAACGCCGACAAGGCCACCTACAACCAGAACGTCTTCATCAACACCCCCATCACCTCCGACTCCGCCGGCAACATTTACTTCGGCTACCAGGTCACCGGCTCCAACCCGCAAAACCTTCAGAGCGGCATCGCCCGCATCGCCGCGAACGGCGCCGCCACGTACGTGCCCGCCGCCACCGTCGCCGCCGACGCCTCAATCACCAAGGTCGTCCACAACAGCGCGCCCGCGATCAGCCGCGACGGCTCCACGCTCTACGTCGCCGTCAGCAATGGCACCGCCGGCTATCTCCTCTCGCTCAACGCCGCCACCCTCGCCCCGCAGAAGCGCGTATCTCTGCTCGACCCCGCCAGCGGCAACTCCGCCTGGCTCAACGACGACGGCACCGCCTCGCCCACCATCGGCCCCGATGGAGACGTCTACTTCGGCGTCCTCGAAAACCCCTTCCCCAGTAACCGCGATCGCGGCTGGCTCCTCCACTTCTCCCCCGACCTCGCCACCACCAAAACACCCGGCGCCTTCGGCTGGGACGACACCGCCTCCGTCGTCCCCGCCTCCATGGTTCACGCCTACCACGGCGCTTCCGCGTATCTGCTGATGACCAAGTACAACAACTACGCCAGCCTCGGCGGCGACGGCGTCAACAAAATCGCCATCCTCGACCCCAATGCCAACGAAACCGATCCGGTCACCAACCAGACCGTCATGAAAGAAGTCCTCACCCTCGCCGGCCAAACCCCCGACGCCGAGTTCCCCGCCCTCCCCGGCGCCGTCCGCGAATGGTGCATCAACAACGCCGTCGTCGACCCCGCCACCGATTCCATCCTCGCCAACAGCGAAGACGGCAAACTCTATCGCTGGGACCTCGACACCAACACCTTCTCCCAAGTCATCGCCCTCACCCCCGGCGTCGGTGAAGCCTACACCCCCACCCTCATCGGCGCCGACGGCACCGTCTACGCCATCAACAACGCCACCCTCTTCGCCGTCGGCCAAGTCCCAGAGCCCACCCTCGCGCTCCTCCCCCTGACCGCGCTCCTGCTCCACCGCCGCCGAAACTCAAATCGCCTCTGATTCAGCGTTCGCATCGAGCGCTGCCACAAAATTCTCCCTGATACCGCCACCCGCACCATCCCCGTTTCGCCGCGACGCGCAGCGGAGCGCTTCTTCCGAATGAAAACGCACCTTGGACAACTCCCCGCACTGTAATCGCACGCCGTGCCATGGTCAGCCATCCCGATTCACCCATTTCGGCGCTCGTTTGTCCCGAAATGCCGCCAGCCCCTCAGCGGCTTCGGCTGACTGGCGCGCTTCCAGATGGTATTTCATCGCGCGTTCGAGGTCTTCAGCCAGCGGACGCGACGCCAGCTCATCGAGCAATCGCTTCGTGCGCCCGATCGCCCCGGGCGCGCCGCGCAGCGCCTGACGCGCCAACCCCAGCGCGCTCTCATCCACCTTGCCGGCCGGGGCGATCCGGTTGATCAATCCCAACTCCAACGCCCGCCCCGCTTCGATCGTTTCGCCCAGCAGGACCAACTCCCGGACGGCGCGGTCTGAAACCTGCCGCCGAAGCAGGCAAGTGACCAGCGCAGCGACCAGCCCGCGCTTCACCTCCGGGTATGCGAGCCGAAGCGATTCGTCGGCGACCGCGAAATCGCACGCCGCCACCAGCCCCGCACCCCCGCCCATCGCCGCGCCGTGCGCCGCGGCGATCGTGATCGCCGGAGAGGCGCAGACGGATTCATACAATCCGCGCAGCGCCAGGGCCGACCGCTCGTGTCCATCCGCCTGCGCCGCTTCCGCCAGATCCAGACCCGCGCAGAACGCCGGCCCCTCGCCCCGCAACACAATCGCCCGGCAACTCGTGTCGCTCGACGCCGCATCCACCTCGCCGCGCAGCGCTACGATGAGGGCCACGCTCAGCGCATTCCGCTTTTCCGGCCGATTCAGCGTCAACACCACCACGCCCGGCTCCGGCCGACCTGTCAGCACCAATGACGATGACTCAGACACCCAATCCTCCGATCCGAAGGTCAGCGATCAATTCGTCCGGGATGTCCAACGTCATCTCCAGCATCGCCTGGCCGAGCGCTTTGCCTTGGGCATCGGTTCGCAGCGACACGCTGCCGCCCCGGCCCAGCACCCTGGGCAACACGAAGTTCAGCGCGCCCAGGTTGGGAAGTTCATATCGTTTCACGCCCCGTGCTCTCAACGCTGCAAAGAAGCCCTCCACCACTTCAGCCGTCACGCGCTCCCGGAGCAGCGCATAAGCGGGCGGCGATGACGCAATGATGCCGATATTCGCGCCGCTCCCCTTGTCGCCACTGCGGGCATAAGCGATTTCTCCAAGACACACGGTGGGCATGGTCGTCACACCTCCATCAGCTCAACCGCCGGCCGCACCCAATCGCGTGGAATGACGGTTGGCCAGTACCCGAAGACCTCTCGAACGGCGGGCCTGCCGTCGGCGTACCCGGTTGTGCCCTGTGGCCCGCCGGTTACCAGCGGCATCAGCTCGCGCGCGAATGCTTCGAGCACCTCGCGGCGTTCGTCGGCCGCTGCAATCCGCAATACCGTCTCCATCAAATCTTCCCGCCGCCCGACGCCGGGCACGACGTCGCCGCTGCCCAGACATTCGACGAGGAACTCGCGCGGTTCGCAACCCGCCCGCCTAAGCTTTTCGCGAACGACCTCGCCGCATCGCCGCGCCTTGGCGATCGCGTCCCGCCCGAAAACACTCAACGTCCCGGCCGCCTTGTATCCGGCGGAGTACGTCGCGCTCACCTTGTACGAGCCTGGCGCAGCGCCGCCAATCGCCCCGCTAACCCGGACGCGATCCGCACCGTCATCCGCCAGCTTTAACCCCAGAAACGACACGGTCGCATCAGGGCTAAGGTACTGTTCCGGGTCGCCGATCTCGTACAGCAACTGCTCCTTTACCGTCCGCTCACTGACCTCTCCACCGGTCCCCGCCGGCTTGGTGACGACGCAGGACCCGTCCTCCGCGACTTCGACGATCGGGTACCCGATGTCGGCATTCCCCGGAACGTCCAACCAGTGGGTGCTGATCCCACCGGTGACCTGCTGGCCGCATTCGATCAAATGCCCCGCAATTGTCGCACCTGCAATTTTAGGAAAATCGGACGGCGTCCAGCCGAAATGCGCCATGCACGGCCCGACCGTCAAGCTCGGGTCGGCGACCCGGCCCGTGATCACCAGCTCCGCCCCTCCGCGTATCGCCTCCGCGATCCCGCCAGCCCCCAGATAGGCATTTGCGGTCACTAACTTACCGCGAACCGCACCCAGCGACTCCCCCGTCTCAAAGTGTCGCAAAACGTCGCATTCTGTCGCATCCGTAAACCGCGCCAGCACGTCATCCCCGCTCACCACCCCGATCTTCAACCCCACCCCCGCCTCGCGAAGGATCGCCGCGCACGCCTCCGCGCAGCCGCGCGGGTTCAGCCCCCCGCCATTCGTCACCACCCTCAGCCGCCGCCCCGATTTCCACGCCGGCACGAGCGACCGCACCACCGCCAACACGTCTGCCGGAAACCCCGCCTTCGGGTCGCGGCGTCGCTGCTTGGCGAGGATCGACATCGAGACCTCCGCCAGATAATCCAGCGTCAGCACGTCCAGATCCGGCGCTTGCGCCACCAGGCGCGCCGGCGCCTCGGGCGAATCGCCCCAGAACCCGCACGCGTTTCCAACCCGTAGCACGCTCATGGCCGTTACACCTGCATGACCCCGCCCCGAAATCCGCCGCCCGGCGCCGGCCGCGTCGCACAGCTCAGCGCCGTGATCAGCACCTCTCGCGTCGTCTCCGGCGCGATGATCGCATCCACCCAGCCGCGGGCCGCCCCGTAGCGGATATCCATCTGAGCCGTATATTCCGCCTCGATCTTCTTCCGAAGTGCGGCCAAATTCTCGCCGTCGGCCTTTGTCCCGTTCCGTTGAGCCAACCCCAGCAGCGTCCCCGCCGCCTGCCCCGCGCCCATCACCGCGTAGCGCGCGCCCGGCCAGGCGAAAATGAACGCCGGGTCGAACGCCTTGCCGCACAGCGCGTAATGGCCGGCGCCGAACGACCCGCCTATAACCACGGTCACCTTCGGCACGCGCACGTTGCTCACCGCGTTCACCAGTTTGGCGCCGCTGCGGATGATCCCGTGTTGCTCCGAATCGCGACCCACCATGAATCCCTGCACGTCCTGAAAGAAGACCAGCGGCAGCCCGATCTGATCGCAGTCCATCACGAACCGTGCGGTCTTGTCGGCGCTGTCGGCGTAGATCACGCCGCCAATCTGCAGCTCGCCGGTCGCGCTCGTGGTGCGGGCGCGCTGGCTGGCGACAATGCCCACCTTCGCGCCGCCGATCGCCGCGTACCCACACACCAGCGATCGCCCGAACTCCGCCTTGTATTCCTGCAATGAGCCGCCGTCGACGACGCACCCCAGCAGGTCGCGCACATCGTACTCGCCGTGCCCTTCCAGCTTCACCACCTCATACAGCTCCTCGGCCTTTCGCGCCGGTTCCCTTCCATGCGGCGGCTTCGGCCCGTCCGGCAACAGCGCGACCAGCGCGCGCAATCGCTCCAAACAGGCCGCGTCGTCCTTCGCGTGAAAATCGATCGTCCCGCTGACCGCCGCGTGCATCGACGCCCCGCCCAGGTCCTCGGCTTCCACTTCCTGCCCGATCGCCGCCTTCACCAGCGCGGGCCCCGCGAGGTACAACGCGCTGCCGTCGGTCATCAGAGTCGTATCGCAAAGCACCGGCAGGTATGCGCCGCCGGCCACGCAGTTGCCCATCACCGCGGCGAACTGCGGAATGCCCATCGCAGAGAGCACCGCGTTGTTGCGGAAGATTCGTCCGAAGTCATCCTCGTCCGGAAAGATCTCGTCCTGCATCGGCAGAAACACCCCCGCCGAGTCCACGAGGTAAACCATCGGCAAGTTGCACCGCGCGGCGATGCGCTGCGCCCGTAAAACTTTTTTACACGTCGCCGGGAAGAACGCGCCCGCTTTCACCGTGGCGTCATTCGCGACCACCATCACGCGCCGGCCCGACACGATGCCCACGCCCGTCACCACGCCGGCGGCCGGAACGGCGCCCACCTCGAAGTACATCCCCCACGCCGCCCAAAGGCCGATTTCGAGAAAGGGCGCGTCTTCATCCAGCAACAACTTCAGCCGCTCGCGTACCGCGAGTCGGCCGAGCTTTCGCTGCCGCTCATGACCGGCCGGGCCGCCTCCCTGACGCAATTGCCCCTCCTCATGAAGGATCGCCGCCGTCGCTTTGTGGAGGCTGCCGACGTCTGGTCGGTGCGGTGGGGAGGCCGCGGCCGCCCTCTTCATCTTCGCCTTACCGTTCCTGGAAGCTTTCACGACTCCACCCCCTCGAGCGCGTACCAGCCCTTGCCGTCACTCGTTATGCGGGCGCAAGGGTTCCCGGGCTCGTGGTCCAGCACCAGCGTCCACCCTCCCTTGGTCGCTTCTTCCAGGAACCAGCGGCGGGTCACCGTGCTGACATACGGCTCGACGTCGTACGCCAGATTGTACGCGGCGCCCAGATGATGCACCGTTGGCATGACGTCCGGCGTGAAGACGACGGTGCGGCCCTGCACGTCAACGAACCGGACCGCCTGTTGACCCCAGGTGTGGCCGGGGACCAGGAACGTGGAGATGCCCGGAAGCACGACAGTTTCCCGGTCCGCCACCGACGTTGCAGGTAACTCATCCCGGTCGGGGCGATAGCCGGTTGGGAACGGCGGCGCAGAGTCTACGAGTCGCAGGCGCTCGCGCAGCGGCTCCAGGTGATCCTTCAAGTAGGTGCGCGTCATGACGGAGCGATTCACAAGCGCGTCCTCCCATTCGCATCGCTGCACGAACACGGGGGCGCGCCCGAACGTCAGCTTCACCCCGCCGCCAGGCGCCTCGGTTGGGCCCTGCCAGTCTGGCCCCTCTCCCTCAAGGAGTCGACGGGTCAAGCCGCCCGCATGGTCAAAATGAAGGTGCGATACGACCACGGCGTCCACGTCGGCCGGCGACCGACCGGCCCCGCGAAATGCGTCGAGAATGCTGTACTCATCCAGGCCGAAGATCGCCCGGGATTTTGCCGAAAACTTGTCGCCGCTCCCGGTTTCGATCAGGACCACGCGCGGTTCACCGTCGGCCGACCTGCCCTCGCGCTCCAGCAGGATGCAGTTATGCCCGAGGGTGATGCGGCCCGCCTCGTCCGGCGGCATCGCCTTGCTCCACAGCACGCGCGGGATAACGCCAAACATACCGCCTCCATCGAGCCGGATCGGCCCGGCGCGCAGCAGCTGCCAGCGATAGCGGACCTCACCCGGCGGCATCACCCGTCCTCCGGCCGCGGCATCAGTTCCTCCGGCGTTCTCAGCAGGTCCATGATCTTCCCCAGCGCGCCGGCGGCAGTCGCGCCGTCGATCACGCGGTGGTCGGCCGACAGGCTGAGCGGCAGAATCTTCCCGACGCCGAGCATGCCGTTTTGGACGACGACGTCCTCGCGGGCGCGTCCGATCCCCAGGATCCCCGCCTCCGGATAGTTGATAATCGGAGTGCCGAATCGTCCCGCCAGCGAGCCGAAATTGCTGATCGTGAACGTCGACCCGACGAGCTTGTTCGGCGTGATGGTGCGCTCGCGCGCGGCCTTGGCGGCACGCTGGATCTCGCGACTGAGCTCCAGCACCCCCATGCGCTCCGCGTGGCGGATCACAGGGACCATCAGCCCCGCCTCGGTGTCGGTGGCGATGCCCAGGTGAACCGCCCGGTGCTGCACGATCTCCTGCGTGTCGTCGTCAACCGTGGAATTCAGCCGCCCGAACTTTCCCGCGCCGCCTTGCGCCGTCAGCACGCGACAGACGGCAAAGGCAACGAACGGCAGCAGGCTGATCTTCTCGTTGCTCGAGGCCGACAGCCGCCGTCGCAGGACGTCTAGGTCGGAAACCTCCACTTCGTCCATGACGGTGTAGTGAATCGCGTGCGTCACGCTGTACCGAAGGTGCTCGGCGATCGTGCGCCGCACGCCGCGGAACGGAATGCGCATGGTCGACACTTCCGCGGCGGTGCGCGTCGCGCGGCCGCCGTTCGACGATCCGGCAGGTGCGCCGCCCGTCTCGCGGCCCCGCGGCGCCGTCCCCTTCGGTCCTTCGCCCGACGCTCCCTCCACGTCGCGGCTCGTCACGCGCCCGCCGATGCCCGTACCGACGACGTGCTCAAGATCGACGCCCAGGTCGCGGGCCAATCGCCGAACGGCGGGCGCCGCCAGAACCTTCCCGTCGCCTTCTTCCGTCGCGGCGCCGAGGTTGCCCACGACCGTCCCGGCATCTTCACGCTCGGCGCTCGTCTCTTTCTCGTCGGGTTGGGCAGGCTCGGCCTCCACCTCCGGCTCCGCGTTCGTCACCGCTTCCTCGCGATAACTCACCAGCGCCGCCCCTACCTTAACGCACTGCCCCGGCTTGCCGTGCAGCATCGAGATCACCCCCGCCCGCGGGCTGGGCACCTCGACCAGCGCCTTGGCCGTCTCCATCTTCGCCAGAACGTCGTTCTCCGCCACGCGATCGCCCACATGGACGCACCACTCGATCAGTTCGGCCTCTTCCAGGCCCTCGCCAAGGTCCGGCAGGCAGAAGTCGTTCGGGTTTACGCGGATTCTGGGCGCCATGGTGCCTCGTTAAAACCTTCAGTATGCGACGCAATCCCGGATTGCCGCCGTGATGCGTTCGGCGTCGGGAAGATACACCTTCTCCAGCTTGTAGTACGGCATGACCGTGTCGAATCCCGTCACCCGCTGCACCGGCGCCTCCAGGTGCAGGAAGCATTGCTCCTGGATCAAGGCCGATATCTCCGCGCCCATGCCGGCCGTCCGCGGGGCCTCGTGCACCACCACCGCCCGGCCGGTCTTTCGCACCGATTCCGCGATCGTCTCGACGTCGACCGGGTAGATCGTGCGCAGGTCGATGAGGTCGACGCTTACGTCCTCGGGCAGCTCGTCCATCGCGCGCAGGCAATCGAACACCATCGCGCCCCAGGTGACGACGGTCACGGTCGTCCCCTCGCTCAAGACCTTTGCGCTGCCGATCGGAATCGTGTACTCCTCCTCCGGCACCTCCTCGCGAAACGATCGGTACACGCGCTTGGGCTCGAAGAAGATCACCGGGTCATCGTCGCGAATGGCGCTGGCAAGCAAACCTTTGGCGTCGTACGGGCGCGAGGGCATCACGACCTTCAGCCCCGGCGTATGGGCGTAGATCGCCTCGGGCGAATCGCTGTGCAATTCCGGCGCGTGGATGCCGCCGCCCACCGGCACGCGGATGGTCATCGGGCAGGTCAGCGCGCCGCGCGTGCGCGTGCGACAGCGGGCCGCCTGGTTAACGATCTGGTCGTACGCGGGCCCGAGAAAACCTTCGAACTGGATCTCGGGGATCGGCCGCATGCCGGCCATGGCCAGCCCGATCGACGTGCCGATGATCCCCGATTCGCTCAACGGCGAGTCCACCACCCGCTCGTTCCCGAACCGCTTCTGCAACCCGTCGGTCACCCGAAACACACCGCCGTTCAATCCGATGTCCTCCCCCAGCAACACGATCCGCTCGTCCCGCGCCATCTCCTGCGCGAGCGTCAAGTTGATCGCACCGACAAGATCCAGCTTCGCCATCATCCTCTCCAACGCTTCTCCGTCCCCTCCTCCGGTACTCCGGGGGAGGGTGAGGGTGGGGGCTCCCTTCGGGTGCCGCGTCCGACGGCTCAATTTCTCAAGCTCACCAGACGCGGCGGGCAAGCCCGCCCGCTAAACGCGTGCTCCTTCCGACGGAACCCGTTCGACAGGCGGCTTCAACCCCACCTGTCCCGGCTCCTCGCCGATCGAATCGGTCCGCATCGTCCGCATCTGCCGCACCAATATCTCCGGCAACTCCGCAAACGTATACTTGAACACATCCTCCGCTTCGGGCTTCTCGATGTTCAACGCCGCCTGCACCACCTCGTGTACCAGCGCCGCGGCCTTCTCCTCCGCCGAGTCCTGCCGAGCCTGATCCCAGGCGCCGCGCGACTCCAGGAACTTGCGCGTCCGCACCATCGGGTCGCGCGCGGCCCACGCCGCCAGCTCGTCGGCCGGGCGATACCGGCGGGCGTCATCCGCCGTCGTGTGATCGCCCAGGCGGTAGGTGAGCGCTTCGATGAACGACGGCCCACCGCCTTGGCGCGCCCGTTCGACGGCCTCGCGCGTCGCCTTATACATGGCGAAGACGTCGTTCCCATCGACCTGGACCGTCGGCATCCCGTATGCGAGCGCCTTCTGGGCGAACGTTTCGGCGGCCGACTGCCGGCAGCACGGGACGGAGATTGCCCACCCGTTGTTCACGCACCCGAAGACGACCGGCGCCTTCATCAGCGACGCAAAGTTCATCGCCTCGTGGAAATCGCCGGTGCTCGTGGCTCCGTCGCCGAAGAAGCTCATCACCACGCGGTCTCCCCTGCGCAGCTTAAACGCCCACGCGATGCCGACCGCGTGCAGCATCTGGGCGCCGATCGCCACGCAAATGGGGTTCATGGAAAGCTGCCGCGGAATGGCGTTGCCCCGCTCGTCGCCCATCCAGTGGAGCAGGACGTAGTGCATCGGCAGCCCGTGCCAGAACAGCGCCGGATTCTCGCGATAATAAGGAACGATGAAGTCGACGCCCTTCCGCAGGGCCCGAGCCGCACCCAGCGCCGCCGCCTCCTGCCCCTTGTTCTGCGGAAACGTCCCCATTCGGCCCGAGCGCTGAAGCTTAAACGCCGTCTCGTCGAACTCGCGGCAGACGATCATCTGCTCATACAATTGCACGACGTCGTCATCCGACAGCGTGTCCTTCGCCAGCGCCTCGTCGAGCCGCCCCTGTTCGTCGAGGATCTGAAGGTATTGCACCTCACCGCGATAGACGGTCTTCACAGGCATCCGGCGCCTCGCATCACGAATTCGCTTTCCCAAACGCCTTTTCGGCTTCTTGCGCCGCGTGCGACTGAGCGACCCCGTCTCCCGGGAACTGCTTGATCGCCGACGGGTCCACGGTGCGCCCGGTCCCCGCCGCCACGGGCGACCTTTCAGGGATCGCAAACGCCGCGTTCGGCAGCGTCTGGCCGTACGCCAGCGCCGCCCTCGCCGCCGCGCGCATCGAATCGTCGTCGTGCTCGAACAGCGCGCGAAAGCAGTCGCCGATCTCCCGCTCGGCCATGTCCATGAAATAGTTCGCGGCCGCGCGATCCGGCTCAAACCTGACCGCGTCGCCGTTGACCTGCGCGCCCCGTCGCGCGTCGCGGTCCAGCTTGGAAAGCACGCACGCCCACGCGTACAGCCACATGGCGCTGTCCGCCAGACGTGCCTGCACCGCCTGACGCGCGATGATCTCCTCACCATATCGTTTGCTGGCCAGCTTGAAGTTGTGGCTGTGCTCCCTCGTCATGTGGCACAACCGATCCGCCGCGGACTTGAGCGACGCGTCGACGGAATGGATCACCGGCGAATGCCGCCGCACCCCCAAAAACAGCTCCGCGCCCAGCGGCGCCGCGGCCTTGATCACGCCCGGCTGCTTCAACCCTCGCAAGATTCGCGCCAGGTTATTGGTGGGCGAATCGTGGTGGTCCCATCCCACCGCCTGTTGTACGCCCAGCATCGCCTCGGCCAACTGCTTGCCGCCGTACGCGAAGATGAACGACTGCATCACCTCGTTCGCCCCCTCCACGATCAGGTTGATCCGCGAATCCCGGAAAATCCGCTCGACCTCGTTCTCGGTCATGTACCCTTCGCCGCCCATGATCTGCATCGCGTCGTTCACGCACCGCCACCCCATCTCCGAGCAGAACAGCTTGCAGACCGCCGTCTCCAGCATGATGTCTTCATCGTGCCGGTCGAGCATCCCGGTTGTCATGTAGAGCATCGCGTCCATCGCGTAGGTCAGCGCCGCCATCCGCGCGACCTTCGCCTGCACCAGCTCAAACTCGGCCAGCGCCCGGCCGAACTGAAACCGCGTCTGCGCCCACTTGGTCGATTGCTCGAACGCCCGCCGCGCCCCGCCCAACATCCCCGCCGACAGCGTGCATCGGCCATAGTTCAAACACGTCAGGGCCACGTTCAATCCTTTGCCCTCGTGGTGCAAAAGATGCGCGCGCGGCACCTGCACGTCCTTAAACCGGATCCGCGCCTGCCATGTCCCGCGAATCCCGCATTTGCTGCGGTTCTTCTGAAAAATCTCGATTCCCGGCATATCGGGAGTACAGACCAGCGCCGTTACCCGATCCCCAGCCTTCCCCGTCTTCGGATCCACCATCGACTGCTTGCACATCACCGTGAACAGCCCGGAGATTGCCCCGCTCGTCGCCCACTTTTTCTCGCCGTTGAGCACGAAATGCTCGCCATCCGGCGACCGCTCACACCGCGTCTCCTGCCCGCCCGCATCGCATCCAACGTTCGGCTCCGACAAGCAGAACGCACTAAGCGTGTCCTTCGCGAGCATCGGCAGCCAGCGGCGTTTCTGCTCCTCCGTGCCGAAGAGCATGATCGCCTTGCATCCGATCGACTGATGTGCCGAAACCATGACGGCCGTGGACCCGCACGACCGGCCGATCCGCTCCAGCACGCGGTTGTAGCTGGTGATGCCCAGCCCGCCGCCGCCGTACTCCCTGGGAATGGTCATCCCCAGCACGCCGATGTCGAACAACCGCTGGATCACCCACCGCGGGATCTCCTGGTCCCGGTCGATCAGCAGCGCCGGATGCTCGTTGGTGAGGTAAGCGTCGAGCTCGCGAAGGAGCGCATCGCCGCGCGCCTGCTCCTCGCCATCAACCGACGGATACGGAAACACCAACTCTTCACGAACGTTCCCCCAGAACAAATTCTTCACAAACCCCATCGATGACGGCTCTGGCCCAATGAGCGCCTCGGCATCGGCGATCATCTTCCGATCCTGCTCCGCCACCCCCTTCATCGATTTCAGGTCCGCCATACCGTGAGCCTCCGCTACCCCGACCCGCACCCTTCTCCTGCAACATCCTAGGCGTGCAAACCTTGTTCCTCGACCCAGATCATCGGCGAGGATAGCGCCGATCATCCCATCCAAAAGCCCCCATTCACATGGATGACCTGCCCGGTGATATAACCGGCCAGATCGGAGCACAGGAACATCGCCGCGCCGACGATGTCTTCAACCTTCCCCGCCCGCCCCATCGGAATTTGCTGCATAAACTGCCGGGTCACTTCTGCCGGCATGGCCTTCACCATGTCGGTATCCACGAACCCGGGCGCGATCGCATTGGCGGTGATTTGCCGCTTGGCGAATTCTCGCGCGGCGACCTTGGTCAACGCGATAATCCCCGCCTTGCTCGCGGCATAGTTCGCCTGCCCATAGAAGCCGGCTACCGCGGCAACCGACGCCAGGTTGACGATGCGCCCACCGGGCCGAAGGAGCGCCGCACCCTCATGAATGCAATGAAACGTGCCGTCCAGGTTGACGCGAAGCACAAAGTTCCACTCCTCTTCCGTCATCTTGCCTAACGTCCGGTCGCGCAGAACGCCCGCGTTATTGATCAGGACATCAAGCCCCCCGTGAGTCTCGCGGACCAACTCCATCATCCGGGCGACTTCGCTGGCTTTGCTCACGTCGCAATGGACGGCAACGGCATGTTCAACCTCATTCACCAGGGCCCGGGCGTCCGCCTCATTTTGGCCATCCCTGTCCGTGACGTAATTCACGATGCACTGCGCTCCCCGCGCCGCAAACCCCCGCACCATCCCCGCCCCGATCCCGCGCGACGCCCCCGTCACCAGCACCACCTTCCCGCTGAAATCGAGATCGCCGGTCGCCATACGCCTACAATAGTCACAGTCCCGTCCGGCACGCTATCCGCATTATGGTCGCGCCAGATGGTTGGCGAAGCGTCTGAGGCGAAACGGCATGAGCAACCCGGTTTACGTCATCGGAGCCGCCCGAACTGACTTCAAACGGAACCTCCGTAAAGAAGCCAAGACGCTGCGCGACCTGATCGCCGAGTCTGCCCGGGCCGCCATCGCTGATGCGCGCGTCCAACCGGGCGACATTCAGTCCGGCGTGGTCGGCAACTTCGCCGCGGGGCTATTCACCCGACAACTTCATCTCGGCTCGTTCTTGACCGACGCCGACC
>JBBRIN010000018.1:0-14748 GCA_038221115.1 Tepidisphaerales bacterium | reverse complement strand
CTCATATCAATCCCACGTCGACGACACCGAAAAAGCCGGCGCCGGACTTTGCGATGATTCGGCGGTCAACGTCGTGATCAAGGAAGGACCCGCTCGGGTGCTCGAGTTGTTGTCCTGGGGCGCTCATTTCGACAAAAAAGTGGGCAATCCCCACGACCTGGCCTTCGGGCTCGAAGGGGGCCACAGCTTCGCGCGCATCGTCCACGCCTACGGCGACGCCACCGGCAAGGAATTGGCGCAGACGCTGATCAATGCCGTCCGCGGCCGCGAAAGGATCCGCATCTCCGAAAAAAGCTTCGCCATCGATCTGATCGCCGACGACGATCGCTGCCTCGGCGCGATTGCCCTCATCGATGGCCAAATCAACATCATCTGGGCGCAGCGCACGGTGCTGGCCAGCGGCGGAGCGGGACAACTCTATCGCGAGTCCACCAACCCGAAGATCGCCACCGCCGACGGCCACGCCATGGCCTATCGAGCCGGCGCGACGTTGAAGGACATGGAGATGGTCCAGTTCCACCCCACGACCCTCTACGTCGCGGGCGCGAGCCGCGCCCTGATCACCGAGGCCGTTCGTGGTGAAGGCGCCTATCTGGTCGACAATCAAGGCCGCCGATTCATGGTCGGATACCACGACATGGCCGAGCTTGCGCCGCGCGACGTCGTCAGCCGCGCGATCGTCGAGCAGATCCGCAAAACCCATTTCACACACGTCTTCCTCGACGCGCGGCACTTGCCTGCCGGCCAGTTCCACGAGCGCTTCCCTCAACTGGCCAAGCTCCTCCATGAGTTCGACATCGACAGCGCCAAAGACCTGATCCCCGTACACCCGGCGGCGCACTACATGGTCGGCGGAGTCGCGGTCGACCTCGTCGGACGCAGCACCCTCACGGGCCTGTACGCCGTAGGAGAGGCCAGTTGCACCGGCCTCCACGGTGCCAATCGCCTTGCAAGCAACTCACTTCTCGAAGGCCTCGCCTTCGGCGCGCGCGTCGGTGAAGACGCCGCACGCGAGGCGCGCGGCGGGCCCATCCAGTTCCCGCTCAAGCTGGAACACAAGATCCCACCCTCCACCAAAACTGAGTTGGACATCACCGACGTGAAGAGCAGCCTGCGCAGCCTCATGTGGCGCAACGTCGGCATCGAACGCGAGGGCCAGCGCCTCGGCGAAACGCGCGACATCATCGCCTTCTGGACGCGCTATGTGATGGACAAGGTCTTCCTGCCGACAGAGGCCGGGCCCGGCGCGGCCACGGCGGGCTGGGAAGTCCAGAACATGCTCTCCGCATCCGCCCTCCTCGCCACCGCTGCACAAGCCCGAACCGAGTCGCGCGGCGTCCATTACCGCGTCGATTACCCCCAACGCGACGACGCCCACTGGCGCCTGCACCTGCTCTGGCGGCGACCCCTCGAAACACCAATCCCACAACTGCTCGATTGATCAACTCTCAGACTCAGGGGCACGGTGTCGCTCCTCCCAACGCAGCAAACAAAAAACCCGCAGCGCTGAAAGCGCCGCGGGTTTTTAATTGAATTCTAAAATGAACCGACTCAAGCCCTGCGGCGGCGGCGCATCAGCACACCCAGGGCGCCAATCGCCAGGAGCGACACGGATGCCGGTTCGGGGATACCGATGCCATCGCGGCTGGCGAGGTTCGGATCGTTGAACGACGGATCGGTGAGCGGACTTCCCCAGGAGTTGCCCGCCTTGGTGAATCGCAGAATCGTGTGACTGCCGGCAGCGAGTGACCCAGTCGTAAACGCCAGCTGCGCGCCGTTGATGCGCGTGTTAAACGTGACCGAGTGAGCACTCGCATCGAGGTTGCTCACCAGGATCGCCAGGCCAGGCGAACCGACGTTGTCGTTGGTGACGCCCGAATACACAACGCCCGCGTTCTCAATCGACTTGAGCGTGCCATCGACGTTGATCGAGGTCGCCGCCGGCGTGCTGCGGCCGTTATTGGTGGAGAGGATCGGTGCGACAAGCGAGTTCGTCCAACCGGTAAGGGCGTCCGATTCTTCCTGAGCCTGCGTATATCCCACCACACCCGGGTCCAACAGGTGATAGCTATCGGCGCCGCGCATCCGATAGTGCAGGACAAGGGCTTGGAAATCATTGCGGCTCAGTAATTGCCCAGCGTTCACGGCGCCGCCAAGGGCCGTATTATACGCAGGCAAGTTGACGCCGTTGACAAGGGCGGTCGAGTTCTGAAAGCCGGGATTGCTGTGATTGTTAAACCGGCTGATGTACGGGATGTGTAGCTGCCCGACACCCATGTTCTGGCTCGCAATGCTCAGGCGCTGGATGGGCAATGTGAACAGTGCCGAGCGAATATTGGGCGCGGTGCTGTTGCCATTCACCGGATTGCGGAAGCTGGCGTCACCGGGGTAAAGCGCCTCGGTGGACATGTTGACGCCGGAATTCCGGAAGTCGGTGATGTTGTTGATATTGTTGACGGTACTGTTACCCGAAATATACGTACTTCCCGCCGGAGCGGTCGGATCACCTGGAATCGGCGCATATCCGTAGTTGCCCAGGAAACTGGTTCCGGCAGCAAGGGTGTTGCCGGTCACGGTTCCGCCCAACTGTGTTTTCAGCGTCTGAACGTTCGTTAGTGCGGTCGGACCTTCGTAGTCCGCAAAGATGTACTTGATGGGTCGGCCAGGCGCGTTGAAGATCGTGTTGACCGTAGCAGCGCTCAGCACCGTGCCATGGCGAACCTTCACCGCCAAGGGCTGTCCGAGTGCAGCTTGCGCAGTGAGAAACGCGTTGACGCCCGCTGCGTCCGCGTCGTTCAACGTCGGGGCCGTCACATAAGGCGGAGAAACCGGTGCAGTGGTTTCCCCAAGCCAATCAAAAAAGTCAGCCGCGCGAGCGCTGACCGTTCCAAGGCCCATCGCAGCAACCGTCAGAGCAATGGCCCAACGTTTAGCCCCGCCGGTCTTTTTAGATGAGGCCGCCGAGGCCTTCCGAATTTCTGCCCGCCTGAAGAACATGATCCTCTCCGATCCAAAAGTGGTCCGATGACCGCGACTATCGTCACCCAGATTCGGGTACTTTCCGGACAAATTAAAGCCCGCCGGAAATGCACGCTGCAACCTCCTGCGCATTTTCCGAGATGAGCCAGCAGGAGTAAACCAGAATCCGATGCATCGGTCAAGCAAAAAAGGCGGAAATCCCCGCTTGAGCGGAATTGGCGCCGCCATGCTTACCCTGATAATCGCATCTTCGGTGCCCTGGAGGGGATGAACACAAATGGCCGATTATGCAAGAGATGCACGTCGTCTGCAGCCCCTCGCCGGGGTTCCGAACGCCTTCGTCAACCAATATCGTCTGATCCACCCCTGGGTCATCGCTTTGAATCCATCCGAGAACGCCCGGAATCCCCGCTTGCTGGACGTGGGCGCGTGCCCCTTCTATCCTCGCCGCCATAATGAGCTCCGCCGCCCAATCCCTCAAGCATTACCTCGTCACCGGTGGCGCGGGCTTCATCGGCTCGCACCTCGCCCAACTCCTGCTGGACGCCGGCCACACGGTGACCGTCATTGACGACCTGTCGACCGGACGAGAGCAGAATCTCGCCCCCATCCGCGATCGGGCTAACTTTCGCCTCGTCCGCGATTCGGTTGGCAGCGATCGCACCGTCAACCTGCTCATGAGCCAGTGCGACGCCGTCTTCCACCTCGCCGCCACCGTCGGCGTGCAGCTCGTCGCCGACGAGCCCGTTCGTACCATCCATACCACCATCCACGGCACCGAGGTCGTCCTCGAGGCCGCTCATCGATTTGCCAAGCCGGTATTGATCACCAGCTCGTCCGAGGTGTACGGAAAAGGCACGCGCGTGCCGTTCGGCGAGGACGACGACGTCGTCATGGGCGCGACGCGCTTCAGCCGCTGGTGCTATGCCTACAGCAAGGGCATCGACGAGTTCCTCGGTCTCGCCTACTTCAAGCAGTTCGCGCTCCCGGTCACAATTGTGCGGCTCTTTAACACCGTCGGTCCCCGGCAGGTCGGGCAGTACGGAATGGTCCTGCCGCGGTTCATCGAGGCGGCGCTAGCCGGTTCTCCCGTGCGCGTTTACGGCGACGGCGAGCAAACCCGCTGCTTCTGTCACGTCACCGACGTGGTGGACGCCCTCCTCCGCTTGATGGCCGCGCCCCACGCCGCCGGCGAGGTCTTCAACCTCGGCAGCGATGAGGAGATTTCCATCAATGCGCTCGCCCGGCGCGTCATCTCTCTCGGCGGATCCGCTAGCCCCATCGAGCATGTGCCGTACGAGATAGCCTATGGGCGCAGCTTCGACGACCTCCGCCGGCGCGTGCCGAACCTCGACAAAATCCGCGCCGCCATCGGGTTCGCCCCCCGATTCAGTTTGGACCAGATCATTAAGTCCGTCATCGACGAGTACACCCGGAAATGATTGGAGTTGAGCGCGTGTAACTCACTTTTCGGCACTCAGCCGGCCCTCTGCAGCCAGAAGTCGGTCCAAAGATCGCGAAGGGATCGTGTCATCCAGTTCTTAGACAACGGGTCAACCGCTCAAGAGCGGGAGGAACTCATGACCGAGGGCAAACGTGCCATGACGTAATGGGATGATAGGAGCCGCATGAGCCGAGAGGCTCATGTCCGGTCCTGAGAGAGCGCGGGCGTGAAACTCCCCCGCGCCACTCAACTTTTTCCCCGGCATTAAACGCCCAGCACGAATTCGATAAAACGTCAAAAAAGTGTCCCATTCCGTCGCAAAGTGTCGCACGGCTCGACTATCAACCATCAACCAACAACCACTCCCTCACTTCACTTCGCTGCCCGCCCCAGTCTGATCCGCCGGCGAGATCACGATGACCCTGCCCGTGGCCGCGTCGGTGGCCGCAAGCAGCATCCCTTGGCTAACCTCCCCGCGCATGGTTCGAGGAGCGAGGTTGGCCACGACGACGATCTGCTTGCCGATCAACTGCTCCGGCGCGTAATGCTGGCGGAGCCCGGCGCAGATCTGACGCTTTTCCGTCCCCAAGTCGATTTGCAGCACCAGCAGCTTGTCCGCATTGGGGTGCGCTTTGCAATCGACCACTGTTGCGACACGAAGTTGCACCTTGGCAAAGTCGTCGTACTGAATCTGCGGATTTGTCGGGGTTGGCGTAACGTCCATGGGCGCTCCTCTATTCCTTCTGGGAAAGCTGCACCACTCTATGCATTCATACGCCGCCCGCCAAGAGCCGGTTTCTAACGGAATCAGGCCGCTTGAGCCCGCCGCAGAGGCTCTGGCGCGTAGTTTGCGAGGTTGCTCGTTGCTCATAAAAGCTCAGATTCCTGAGCCAACTTTGAAAGGAGCACATGATGCGTAAGCAAATGATCAGCGCGATGCTCGCCCTGTCCTTCGTCGGCGTTCCCACCCTCGTCGGGTGCGATAAGAAAATCTCCGAAGAGAAGTCCGTCAAGACCGACCCCGACACCGGCAAGCAGAAGGTCGATGAGAAGAAGGTCGAAAAGACCCCGGACGGCGGCACCAAGACCACCGAAGAGCACAAGACGACCGGCACCAATCCGTAATGGATCCGATCCGTCTCCTCGTAACCTGCTTAGACGTGAAGTCCAGGCGGTTAAACCCCTGGGCTTCTCTTGCGCTCGTTCAAAGTGCCGCTGTCACGAGGCTCGCCAATTCCGACCGCTCGCTCTTGGCCAGCGTTACATGCCCAACCAAACCCTTGCCCTTCAGCCGTTCGACCAGGTACGACAGCCCGTTGCTGCTGGAATCCAGGTACGGGTTGTCGATTTGGGTGGCATCGCCGGTCATCACCAGCTTGGTCCCTTCACCCACTCGGCTGGCGATCGTCTTCACCTCGTGCGGGGTAAGGTTCTGGCTCTCGTCGACGATCATGAACTGATGCGGGATGCTTCGGCCGCGGATGTAGGTCAACGGCTCCAGCACGACCTGGCCGTTCTCCATGAGCTGCTTCATGCGCTGCTCGACGCTGGAGAGAGACGCGTGAGATGGATGGCCCTCATTCGCCAGCCGGTTTGAGAGCAGATAGCTCATGTTGTCGAAGATGGGCTGCATCCAGGCGGTGAGCTTTTCGTCCTTGTCGCCCGGAAGGTAGCCAATGTCGCGACCCAGCGGCATGATCGGCCGCGCGACCAGCAGCTTCTGATAGACCTGCTCGTTCAGCACCTTGGTCATGCCCGCGGCCAGCGCCAGCAGAGTTTTCCCGGTCCCGGCAGCTCCGATGAGCGAGACCAGCTTCACGCTGTCATCCATCAAGAGGTCCAGCGCCATCGTCTGCTGCAAGTTACGCGGCATGATGCCGAAGATCGGCGTGCGGCGCGGGCGAACCGGGTGGAGCGTGGCGGTTTCGCCCTTGAATCTCGACAACGCAGTGTGGTTCGGGTCCGCCTCGTCCCGGAGCAGCACAAACTCATGTGCGATCAGCGATGACTCGCCGACGGACGGGAGCATATCAGCCTTGATCTGCTTCTCGGCAAACAGCCGCTCGATCGTGCCCGGTGGGACGAGCAGCTCGCGCCATCCCGTGTAAAGGTGCTCAAAGTCCACCTTCTGAGCGAGAAAGTCCTCCGTCTGAATCCCTAGCGTGTCGCTTTTGATGCGGGCGTTGATGTCCTTGGAGATGAATACGACGCGCTTGCCCTCGCGGTGAAGGGCATACGCGACGCTGATGATCCGGTTATCCGGCGAGTTGGCGGTGAGCCCAGGTGAAAGCGGGCGCTCCTGCGGCAGCACCACGCGGACAATGCCGCCCGTTTCTTTCACCGGCACGCCCTCGGCCAGGTTGCCCCCTGCGCGCAGCTTGTCGAGGTGGCGGATGACGGTCCGGGCGTTGCGGCCCAGGTCATCGTTGCCGGTCTTGAACTTGTCGAGCTCCTCGATCACGTCGAAGGGGATGACGACCTCGTTGTCTTGGAGCAGAAAGATGGCATTCGGATTGTGAAGCAGAACATTGGTGTCGAGCACGAATGTTTTCACTTCGACCCCAGCTTTCGTTCGGACCGCCGCCCCGTTTCCAGCCGCCGTTGTCACCCCCGATGTCTCGTCGTCCACTCCGTTGGAACGCGTGCCGGTCGTGACCGGCTGCGGAACGCCGTCCATGAACTTCATGCAGGATGCCTTTCGCGGCGTTCAATCACGCCGTTGAACTGTCTGGCCAATGAACCTACCCTGTCGCAGCGTCCGGAAGCGTGACCGCCACGCCCGCCGGCGGGCAACGGACGAAGACTACGGATTGTGCCTCGGCCGCAAAGGGGCACAACCTATCGTTAATCATTGCATACCATATGCCGCTCTATCCACTAAAATTCCGTCCACGGCTCGTGGAAAAAATCTGGGGCGGGCGGCGTCTCCAAGACATCCTCGACAAGCCCCTGCCGCCGAATAAGCAAATTGGTGAAAGTTGGGAGCTTTACGACTTCCCTCCGGGAGTGGTCGATAACTCGGCGGACTGGATCAGCGCTGAGATTGCCAATGGACCGCTCGCCGGACGCAGCCTGCATTGGGCGGTGTCGGAGTTTGGCGATGACCTGATGGGCGGCGTTCCGCTCACGTCGCCGCATGGTCAGTTCCCCATTCTCATCAAATTCCTGGATGCGCGCGAGGATCTGTCGGTTCAGGTACACCCCGACCAGGATTACGCGAACACCCACCCTGGCGCGCATCTAAAAAACGAGGCGTGGTACGTCGTTCAAAGCGAGCCAGATGCTGCCATCTATAAGGGGCTAACCGCAGGCACCGGCCGAGACCAGTTTAAGTCGGCCATCGAGTCGGGTGTGGTGATGGACCACGTTACGCGCATCCCGGTCAAGCCGGGACATTGCCATTACCTGCCCAGCGGCACCGTACACGCGCTGGGCGCCGGAGTGTTGGTCGCGGAGGTTCAGACGCCCAGCGACACGACGTTCCGCGTGTTTGACTTCAACCGGGTGGAAGAGGCGACCGGTCAGCCGCGCAAGCTGCATGTGGAACAGGCGATTCACTGCATCGATTTCTCCGGCAAACCGGAGCCGGCGCAAACGCGCAGTCATGTCGCCGGGTTGTTTACCACCGTGACGCGGCTGGTCACGTCGCCGTATTTCACGTTGGAAAAGGTGCGATTCACCGAGGGCGTCGAGGAGCCGGTGCCGTACGACCAGCCCGTGGTGTGGGTCATGCTCGAGGGAGAGGCTCAGGTGAAGGTGGACGACGTAAAGGAGCCGACGCACTTCAAGAAGGGGGACACGGTGCTGCTACCGGCGGCGATGAAGAATCCGGTAATCAAGACGATCGCGGATTGCGCTTGGCTCGAGGTGACGTTTCCGCTCCAGCCTTACTGACGAGCAGGTGATCCCGCTCATCTACCGCTACGAGAAGCCGAGCAAGATTTCGAGTGGCTGGACCCTTCGTAACCTTTCCGTCCCTGTCGAACTCGGAGTGATGACACTTGCAGAAGAAAGTCAGGTCGTCAGCGACTCGTACCTTGCATCCCTTGTGCGTACAAATCGAGGACAGCACAAATAACTTCTTCTCCCTGCGGATGACGAAGAAGCCCTGCTCTCGGAATGAGTCGAACACATCGTCCTTATCAAAGGACGTGACCGGCCCGGCGTCGGCCAGTTGCTCGGCCGGGGCCGACGTGGGAACGGACGCCGTTGCACTCGTCGCCGAACCGTTTTTCTGGTCCCGGTCGCAGCCGATCAGCACGGCCGAGGTGAGGGTGACGAACTCTCTACGATTCAAACTCATGGATCAACCTTTCAGGTCAATATGGTCCCGCCACTGGTAACGCTCGTCGGCGTGATGCTCATCCTTGGCTCGCGGTGACGAACGGTCAGTGGTCCCAAAACTCATCGTGCCGCCAAGATGGCCTTGGATGACGAGGGCGATGACGACGACGCCGACCGCCCCGAGGTATACGTTGCTGGGACTGTTGCCTCGCCGGTAGATGCGCCATCGCCACAGGACCATGGCGATGAATACTGCTGCCAATGCCATTCCTAGCCATTTGTGGACGGACATCTGCGGATGGTCCATGTCGGCCATGCTCCGCATCCACAGCCAGCCAGCGAAAGCCGTGAAGGGCGTCAGGACTGCGGCGTACAGCAGCGTCCACCACCCGGCAGTCTTCAACGACTCCTTCCTCAAAACCACGCCCAAAACGTCACTGATGACTGATACCGGCAGTAATGCCGCCGTGAAGTTCACGAGGATTGGATGAAGGGGTGGAAGGGTGAAAGACATGACGTATCTCCCGGCACAGCAAATGGAGGGAACTGCGCCGCCGATCTTCGAGATGGCGGCGCAGCCCCAGCGGGTGCTCAGAGTGATCACTTGTGTTCGTGGCCCTTGCGTTCGTCGCTGCCCGCCATCTTGTGGTGCTCGTCCTTCAACTGGACTTCCTTCCATTTGTCGCCGTCCTTGACGTAGAGCTTCTTCACGTCGAGGCCGTGCATGTCGGCGTGGGCGACACCTTCGACCTTGATCGTCTGCCCGGCGTAGGATGCGAGGACGGTCGGGTTGGTCAGCAGGTACATCATGTCGCCCGCTTTCTTCCCCTCGGGCAGGATGGCCGCCGGCACGCCGCTGGCCATGCACTTGGTGGCGCAGGCGGCGTGGTCCTTGCCCTTGGCGTCGCCATCGCTGGAGACGAAGCAGGCGGTGTCGATCAACTCGCCCTGGATCGTGACGGGTTTGTCGTCGGCACCGGCCTTATGGTCGTGCCCTTCGTGCGCGTAGGCGACCGCGCCCAGACCGAGACCCGCGGCGACGATGCCGCCGCTCAACAATGCAATAAGACGCTTCATGGCAGACTCCTTGTAAATGCCGCCGTGATTTGCGGGCGGCTGGTGTGGATGAATACTCATCCGTTTGTTTGACAGTCAATGTCCTCGGCGGTTTGCCTCATGCAGCGGTTCCCGCCATCTTCTTGCAGGACTCCGCACAGCGACGGCACGCGTCGGCACACGCCTTCATCTTTTGGTCGTCGCCCATGCGGGCGCAATCGTCGGCACACTGCTGGCATACGTCGGCGCACGCCCGGCAGGTGTGGGCATGCAGGTCCGAGCCGCGGAGCATGAAGTCCCGGCTCGTATTGCAGATCTGCACGCAATCGGCCATCAGGCGAATGTGATGCGCCTCGGCGTGGTGCCCGCCCTTGTGCAGGCAGTAGTGAATCGTCTCCAAGCAGAGGTCGTGGCAGTCGGAACATTCCTTGATGCAATGGCGCATCTCGGTGGTGATGTGCTGATGGGGCATCATGACAAACTCCTTTGGGAAAGGGCATCGGGTCTCACTCCCGCCCGCACGGTGCGGACGGGTATCGGTTCGCGGATCACTTCTTCTTCGGGACCAGCTTCATTCGGCACTTGGGGCACCTGCCAGGCGTGTTCGACACGACCTCCGGATGCATGACGCAGGTGTAGAGGGCGGCCTGCGTTGCCGGCGCGGTTGCGGGTCCGGCCGGTGCCGCGAGATGCGTGGATTGCTCGATGTCTTGCACTGGCCGGTCGGCGTCCTTGGGCTTCCAGGTTTCGCCGGGGATCGAATTGCCTTGCAGGCTATCGTGGGCGCCGGGGTGGCGGGCGGGATCGATGCCGTCGCGCCGCAGCTCTTCCGCCGCAGCCAGCATGGCCAGCGTTCCGGGCGGGCTCTTGTACCAGCCGGGGTCGTCGTAGCTCGCCAGTTCGTCTCGGACCTTGAGGATCGTGAACATCCCGCCCATCGTGATGTAGTCGTACTGGCCCTTGCCGCCGACCATGGGGATGCTGTTGGGCGGCACCGGCATGCCCATCTCGCCCATGTCGGCCATGCCCGTTTGGCCCATCGTCATGTAGGCCGGGAGAAGCTTGCCCACGCGCTTATCCAAGTTGCCGGGTTTCACGCCAATCATGTTGGGAAATTGGTGGCCCATCTGGTTCATCACATGGTGGGTCATGTGGCAGTGCATCACCCAGTCACCCGAGACGTCGGCGACGAACTCGATGGTGCGCGTGGTACCGACGGCCACCAGCACGGTGGTTTCGGGCCACTGGGCGCTTTTGGGGATCTGTCCGCCGTCGGTCTCCGTGGTGAGGAACCGGTAGCCGTGCAGGTGGATCGGATGGTGCTCCATCGCGCTGAGGTTGCCGATGCGGATGCGCACCCGGTCGCCTTTCTTGACGACGAGCGGCGCGGTGCCGGGGAACGCCTTGGCGTTCATGGTCAGGATGTTGAAGTCGGTCATCTCGTTGGGGTTGGGACGGCTGGTGCCAGGGTCGATCCGCCATTCGTGCAACAGCAGCACGAAGTCGCGATCGACTTTGGCGCGGTCATATTCTGCATCGTTGTTGCGCTTGCCGGCCCGCGGATGGATGATGAACATGCCGGTCAAGCCCAACCCCATCTGCGTCATCTCATCATGATGGCTGTGGTACATCCCGGTGCCGCTCTGGCGTAGCGTAAATTCGTACTTGTAAGTCTCACCCGGCTCGATCGCTTTCTGGCTCACGCCGCCCACGCCGTCCATGCCGCTGGGCAGCAGGATGGCGTGCCAGTGGACAGTGGTGGCGGCGGGAAGATTGTTGGTGACGTAGATGCGCACATGGTCGCCATCGACTGCCTCGATCGCGGGGCCGTGGACGCGGCCGTTGTAGCCCCAGCACTTGGCTCGAAGGCCTGGGGCGAATTCGTGGTCAACCTCTTCGGCAACCATGTGGAAGACCTTCACGCCGTCGACGATTTTCCAGGGCACCTTCGCACCGTTGGGGATGATGACGGGCAGGTAATCCTTGTCCGGCAGACCTGGCGGCCATGGTTTCTGATCCGCGTGCGCAGCATTAATGTCGGCGACTGCACCAATACGCGGCTGCTTGTTGCCAGGAACTTCGGCAGCGGTGACGTCGGCGGCAAGGGCAGTGCCCGCGAGGAAAGCGGGCGACAGCAGCGCACCGGCCGCCAGCGCCATCGCGCTATCGGTCATCATGCGGCGACGGGAAAGGACACTTAGCGGAGGAGTCAAATTCGAATTGTTTTCAGATTGCATTCTACACCTCATGGGTCTGGTGCCCAATCGGGCACGGATACGGATCAACGCTTTCACAATTTCCGAACGGCTTCATTTCATTCCCGGCATATTCTTGTGGTCCATGCCTTTCATGCCGGGCATCTCCTTCATGTTCATCTCCGGCGACGCCATGTTCGGCACCGGCCCGCCGGGCAAGTTGCCCGCGGCCGACCCCGCCAGCCGCCCGCCGGTCACTTTCTCCAACTCGGCCCGCTGAACCCAGTAATCCCGCAGGGCCTGGATGTATTCGCGGCCGGCGTTGATCTGGGCTTGCTTGGCTTCCAGCAATCGGAACACACCGAAAAACATCCCATTGAACTGCAATTGAGTCTGGTCCAGGATCTGTTGCTGCAGCGGCAAGACCTCGCGCCGGTAGTATTCAGCGCGGGCGCGGGAATGGATCATTTGGCTGTAGCTCGCACGGACCTTGGACCGGATTTCCACGGCCATCGCGGCGTAGCGCAGTTGCGCCTGCTGCAACATCGCCTGACCTTTTGCCACCTGTGCCTGGCCCTGATCGAAGATCGGAACGGTGAATTGAACGGCTGGCCCGATTGAATGCTGGGAATCGATCTCGTGCGAGTAGTGCGTCAAGACGGTGATCTCCGGGATGTAGCGGAACGCCTGCGTGAGTCCTAGTGACTGGGCCGCCGCAATAACCTCCTGTCGCCCGGCCTCCAGGTCCAATCGCCTCGAAATCGCCAACGTCTCAAGCCCTTGTTGCGGAGGGTCGGAGGCGGGTGGATCGGGAAGACGGGGCGAAATCTTCCAAGTCGTCGCGGGGCCCCACACGCCCATGAGCGTGGTCAATCGTTCGCGCGCCTGAACCTCCTCGTTCTCCGCCATCGCCAAATCAAGTCGGGCCTGGGCGGCGAGCTTTCGTTCGTTGGCCAAGACCAGGTCGTTGGTGTTTCCGGCATCGTGCAGCCGCTTGGCCGCGTCGGCGGAGGCGGCGGTGGCTTCGGCGACCGAACGGCGCATCTCCAGCGTCTGCTCGGCGGCCTGCAGCGTGTAAAACGATTCGCGCGTTTCGGCGGCGGTTTCGAGCACTGCATTTGCGACGCGACGCTTTTCCATTTCAAAGCGCGCCCCCGCGACGCGCTTCCGCAAAGGCATCGCCAGAAGGCTGATCAGATCTTGCGCGACGTCGATCTCCGCCGCCTGCCCGGTGAATCGCCGCTCCAGGCTGAGGACGGGATTTTGCAGCAGGCCGGCCTGAACCAGGTCGGCCTGAGCAATGCCCAGGTCCTGATAAGTGGCTTGCAGCGTCATGTTGTTCAGGAGCGCGATCTCGACCGCATCCTCCGAGGTCAATTCCTTCTCAAGCATTGTGCGGACGACTTGGTCGACCCCCGCGTCTTCCCCCGTGCGGCCGCGCCACTGGACCAGGTGACCGCTGCGTTCCGCCACGGCCTTCTGCACGTCGCCGAAACCCGCCTCGCGCGGGACGGTCGCGCAGCCGCCGAGCATTCCGGCCGACAGCAGTACTGCAATTGTTTTCGTTCGAACCATCACTGAATTTCTCCTTCCGTTCAATCGTTTCGTTCCGCGCGGATCGTTCCGTCGCGGATCACTTCTTGTCGTGGGCAGGCTGCATTCCCTTCATGTCGTGGTGCATGCCGCCCATTTCGGGCTTCAATGTCGCCGGGTTCATTTCGGGGCTGGAAAGTATGGCGCCATTGACGGCGAGCGTCTGTGAAGCTGGCGGGAGCGGCGCCTCGACCGCAGCGGGATTGGCCGGATGGTTCGAGGGCCACACCGGAACGGTCGTGCCGGCGCAGCCGGCGAGCAGCAGTACGCCCGCCGTGCCGAGAAGCATGCGTAAGTACATGATGAAGAATCCTTCGTCCTTGAGAGTCCGAGAGAACCGGCGTCACCCGGATGACGCCTGCGCTTGAGGCGCAACAGGATCAGCCGAGCCCATCGCGGTGATGGGCCAGGTCGTGTTCAGAAGGAGAGGGACTTCACGTAATGAGGGCGCAGTGCAAGCTCAGAAGTGTCGAACCGGCTGCGGGCGGCGACAGATCGCAATGGATCAGGGAGTGGAGAGATAGGACAGGGTTCTGGTAACAGACGGCTTCGAGGGGCGCAAGCATCCCCAACGGCGAGCCATGCGGTGTCAGAAGCGTCAGCGATTTCCCGCCCTCGCCAGCGCTCACGACCGGTTGACAATGCCGACAGGAAGAATCATTGCCGTGGTGATCGCACGGTTCGGATTTGGAATGGTCCCCATCGTCGTTTGGCTTATCTCCGTCATCGTGGTGATGGCAATGCCGACTTGACCCTGCGAGCTTGATGTCGGTGGCCGTTTGCGTGGCGTCGGCGGGATTTCCGCAGGCGCAGTAGATGCTGCACAGCAACACCGTCGCCGCGGTGACCGTCCCAACGATCTTTCGGGAAAGAATTCCCACGAGTTCATACTACGGCGTCGTCGGAGTCAAATCAATCGGGCGTCGGATGGAATACGATCATTCACCCGAAGACGGCCACCCGGTCCGATGAGCCGAGCATATCCAACTGCCCAGCAGTCGGTCATAATGGCGCGCGTGAAAGAGCGCATTCAAAAGATTCTCGCCAACGCCGGCGTGGCGTCGCGGCGCAACGTTGAAGAGATGGTTCAGCAGGGGCGGATCGCGGTGAACGGACGCGTGATGACGGATCTTCCGATCCTGATTGATCCAGAGAAGGACAAGGTTGAAATCGATGGCGAGCCGCTGCTGCTCAAGC
>JBBRIN010000017.1:0-15195 GCA_038221115.1 Tepidisphaerales bacterium | reverse complement strand
TTTCCTCGGCGTGATCGCGAAGAGGATGTTCGGGGCTGGTGCGGCGGAGCATCGACTCGCTGTACCCGCTGATGACCGCAAGCAGGTTGTTGAAGTCGTGCGAAATGCCCCCGGCAAGACGCCCGATGCTTTCCATCCGGTGCGCGCGCAGCAGTTGTTCCTCGAGATGGGATTGGCCCGTGACGTCGGCAACGAAGGAGAGCATCCCCGCCGGGGAACCGTCGGGGGAATTCAGCGGTGCGGTCCAGACCGCCAGGTCAACGCGGGAACCGTCCTTGCGCTGGCGGCGGATCCTGACGCCGTTTAAGATTTCGCCCGCGGCCGCGCGGGGCCATAGCCGCTCGTGCTCTTCCAGGCGGTCGGGCGGAACCATGAGCTGCGTGACGGTCTTACCGATGGCTTCGGCGGCGGTCCAGCCGATCATGCGCTCGGCGGCGGGATTCCAGGTGACGATGCGGCGATCCGGATCGACCATCATGATGGCCACCGGCGCGTGATCGACGACCGTGCGCATGAGCCGATTCTGACCGTCCAGGATGGCCGCTTGCTGCTTGCGTCGCTCCTCGTCGTGCCGCCGCTCGGTGATGTCGCGGGCGATCGCGACGAAAAAGTTCGGGGGAATGTGCCGCGCCGTCACCTCAACGGGGACCACCGACCCGTCCTTGCGGACATAAGTGCGCTCGTGGCGGACGATCTCTCCACGACGGAGTTGCTCCCAGGCGGGAGGGATGCGGGCGAGCGATTTCGGATCGACCAGGTCGAGAAACTGGCGCCGCAGGAGTTCGTCGCGGGTGTAGCCGAGGAGCTGGCAGGTGCGGGCATTGACATCGACGACAATGCCGTCAGTGTCGGTGATGAAGATGGCGTCGCTGGCTTGATCGAGAATAACGCGGTAATCGGGCGTGCAAGAGCCAGCGGGCTTGGAGCGTTTGCGGCGCGGTTTGGCGGACGGCATGACGGCTCCGGCGAAGGGGCCGGGGCATTGTAAACCCGGGTGACAATTGAAACCAAAGCGCTTGCGACTCAGGATGACGCCCGGCGCGAAAAAAGAAAAACGCCGCGCGACCGGGGAAAATCGCGCGGCGAAGGATAGTCCGGTGACCGGGGTGAGCGGGTCGGGGGAAACGCTCGACCGGCCGGAACACCGGATATGTCGCTCGAAAGGCAACCGCCGTCTGGCCGCTCGCCTCTCGAACAAGATCGGAATGAACTCGCTGGCACCTCGGCTGGGCTTCCCTGCAGTTTGTCGTCACTCGCGTGACGGACACTCCAAGGTGCATTTGGCTGGGCATCCATGCCTCGCCGCAAGGCGTATTGGCAATCGTCGTGCCCGGAGAAACATCCTGCTTTGCCATGAGTTAATCCGCACAATGCCGCCGATGCGTGCAGCCGATGCACCCGATGCCGTGCATTCTCTGCACGGTCGGCGACGTGCAGGCCAAGTTGCGTGCAATGGCTCGGGAGAGCGGCCGCGGCGTGAGGTTTGCGATGTCTTGCATGCGATAAACCCCGGCCGGTTTCTGGCCGATCACATCATATGGTTATAGGGCCGGCGCCGGCTTGGGCGCCGCGAGGCCAAAGGGGAAGAGTAAGAGTGAGCCATGAATGAGCCGCAACCGCCGCAGCGCCTGAGCCTCTTGATCGTTGAAGATGAGCGGCCCCTGGCCAAGCTGTGGATGATGGAGCTGGGGGACCTCGTTGACGCCACGTTGGCGCACACCGTCGGCGAGGGCCGCGAGAAGATCGCTTCGCGCGGGTTCGACGTCGTGCTGCTCGATCTGCACCTCCCCGATGGCCGGGGGTTGGACCTGCTGAAGGAAATCTCCGAACGCGGCGACGCGACCGACGTGATTATCCTCACCGGGAACGCCGACCTCGATTCGGCGATTCAGGCGCTGCGGCTTGGCGCATACGACTACCTGCTGAAACCCTGCAAAATTGCCGAGCTGGAGCAACGGCTGCGCCACATTGCCCGCGAGCGCCGCCTGGCCGATGAGAACGTGGCCCTCCGACAGCAGCTTCGCACGCAGCGCGTCGATGCGCTCGAGCTGATCGGCAACAGCCCGGTGCTGGCCGAGGTGAGGAAGCTCATCGCGCGGGTCGCGCCGTCCGATGCATCGGTTCTGGTGCAGGGAGAAACGGGCACGGGCAAGGAAGTGGCGGCGCGGTTGATCCATGCAAACAGCGCGCGAAAGGACGGAGCCTTCGTGCCGGTGAATTGTGCGGCGCTGCCGCGCGAGTTGGCGGAGAGCGAGCTGTTTGGGCACCGCAAGGGCGCGTTTACCGGAGCCGATCGCGATCATCGCGGATTGGTGCAGGCGGCAGCGGGCGGCACGCTCTTTCTGGATGAAGTCGGCGACCTGCCGCTCGACGTGCAGGCCAAGTTTTTGCGGTTGCTGGAGAGCCGGGAGGGCCGGCGCGTGGGAGACAGCGAAGCGTACCGCACCGACGTGCGCATCGTGGCGGCGACCAATCGAGACCTGCGGCAGGACGCTGCCGTCGGCAAGTTCAGGCAGGATCATTTTTACCGGCTGGCCACCTTCGAGCTGAAGCTGCCGAGCCTGCGCCAGATCGCCGACGACCTGCCGGCGATCGCGCAGCACCTGTTGGAGAATGCCTCGGTGCGCAACTCGCGGGCAAAACGATTCTCGGCGGCGGCGCTCGGGGCGATGCGCTGGTACGCCTGGCCCGGCAACGTGCGCGAGCTGCGCAACGTCGTGGAGCGGGCAAAAATCTTGTGCGATGGGGACGAGATCGGCCCGGAGCATCTGAACCTGCCGGCAAGCCTCGGGCTGGCGGGCGCGACCGGAACGAGCGCCGGGGCGCCGGGAGCCGGGCGAGCGTCGGGCGGAACCCTTGCCGACATGGAATGGCGGATGATCGAGAGCGCCTTGCGGACGCACGCCGGAAACAAGACGGCGGCAGCGCGAACCCTCGGAATCAGCCTGCGCACTCTCTACAACAAGCTGGAAGCCAAGGCGGCCGCCGCCGGAGAACGGGAGCCGGGGGCAACCAGCGCCGGTTGAGGATTATCGGCGCTTGGGCGTGCGCAACAGCCTGAGCCAGCGTGACGTGGCTCACTTGCCGGGAAAACCGGCGCGTCATTCTGCCGATCCTTGAAGGTACGCGGCAACCGCAGGAAGAAGGTCGGGTTATGTCCATGGCAACCGCATCGCCGTCGCGCGCCGGCGCCAGCTCCGCGATCAACGTGAGGTTGATCGTGCCCTTCGTCAATTCGGTGCGCTCCGTGTTTGCGACAATGGTAAAGACCCCCACCACCGTGCAGCGCCCGTTTTTAAAGACGGACGATACGCCGCATTACGACGTATCGAGCATCATCGGGTGCTGACCTTTCTGCGGCCCTGACTGTGCCCGATTAGTCGGCAAGAGACGGTTGCGTGGCTGGCGCGGTGGTCGCGCGCACCGGAAGCTTATAATAGGTGATAGACTCGCCCACCCTCGAGCCGGGCGAAACGCGGCGGTCGATCATGTGTCCGGCGGTGATGGCCTGCGGGGCCACATACTGCGGCGGCGGAATGCCATCGCCGGATCGCGCCGGAACATTTCCGGGCAGCTCGGGCAAAGGAGCCGGGGCGCGCGGCCCGTTATCGGGAACCTGCGGTTGCGGCCCGTACGCAGGACCATAAAGCACCGGCGAGCGGGCGTGAACGGCGCGCTGCAGGGCAGACTGACCCGGGATATACGTCCCGCGGCCAAATGGCGCGAGCGGGCCGATCGCGTTCGCTTCGGCGCGGATTTCGGAGGGCAGCGCACCGGAACGCTCGATGGCGTATCGCTCTTCGGAAGGAAGTAGCAGAACTTGGTGCGGATAGTAATTGGGCGCGGTGCCGCCGTTGTTGCCGTATAGCTCGCCGCCGACGCGGTTGGCCATCTGGCGACCGCCGTTGGGTTGGTTGCTCGGTTGCTTATTCGATGGCGCGTTTGCCGGTGGATCGGCCATGGCCGCAGTAGCCAACAGCGCGGCGCTCAGGATCAAAGTCGAACGAAAAAACGGTTTCATCTCATCTCCACAATCAGCACGTTAACGCTCACACCTGAATGTTAGGAGCGATGGTCATGCCACCGGGCAGCGGAATTCTATCTATTGTGGACTGCTTTCGGCAAACAGCAAATTCGGTCTAAGACTCACACCGGTCAAGGATTAAGGAAATTCGAATGACGCTTGCTCACTGGTTTTCCGTCCCGCTACTCGATGAATAATCCGCAGGGCTTATCTGGGTTGCCGCGCCGGCCCACAGGTGAGATCGGTTAAATCACCAGCGAATGGGCCGCGAGCGCTTCGGCGGCGACAAGGAGATTCGGATCGGTTGTCATCCACCAGAGCTGCTGATGGTGGTGAATCGTGCACAGAACATTTCGGCCCGGAAAGGCCATCGCGAAGTCGCTGCCTTTGAGATGCGTCAGAAGCTGCTCGACAAAGCGCTCGAAAGCCGGCGATTCCGTCCATTCAAATTGGATGGCGGCCGCGTTGTTCAAGCTCGCCAGCGGCTCAGGATCGATGCCGATGCCGCGGAGAGCGGCGGGCATCCAGTCGCGGTGGCCGTGATCGAGCTCAAACGCCCAATGACTCATCGGCATCACCCACGCGGGGCCGACGCCCAGATGATCCCGCCACAAGTGCAACGCGAGGACCGCGAGCGTCAGCGGATACGGTTGACCCACCCGACGCACCAGCGGCCGCGCGGATTCCCGAATGGTAGCGTCATCCGGACCGATCCAGGCCAACACGTTGCTCGACGCTGAGTCGTTGAACCCGAAGGCCCCGCTGTTGTGATAGTTGCAGTGCAGTCCCTGCGATTCCAGTCTCGCGAGGACCAGCGGGTAGTCGACGACCGAAGGCACGGTTGAGAATCTAACGGACCAGAAGCCAAACGTTAAGC
This sequence comes from Tepidisphaerales bacterium, assembly GCA_038221115.1. GTDB lineage: Bacteria > Planctomycetota > Phycisphaerae > Tepidisphaerales > Tepidisphaeraceae > JANXVV01. The sequence continues at coordinate 10,294 of JBBRIN010000017.1, read as the reverse complement.
AGGCGCAGCCCAGAAAGCGGCGGCTACCGGTACAGCTTCTTCCACTGGATGTACTCGACGACGGCGGGCGCAGTCAGGTAATCGATGGACTTGTCGGCGGCAACGCGGCTGCGGATGTCCGTGGCGCTGATGTCGATCAACGGAGCGACGACGACCCGCTCGCGCAGCCCTCTGTAAAGCGGCGGCAGGGCCTCCCAATCGAATGACGAGCCCGGACGTGCCATGATCACAAACTTAACCTCTCGAAGTAATGCCTCAGGCTCGTGCCAGAGTGGCAGCGTGTGAGCCATATCGGCCCCAATCAGCCAGTGGACCTCAGGCCAGCCCCCAGCTTTAAGCACGCGCGCCGTATCAATCGTGTAGCTGCGGCGGTCGCGGCCAAGTTCCAGATCGTCAACCTCGAACAGCGATGATCCTTCGACCGCGAGCCGGCACATGGCGAGCCGATCCTCAGCCGGGGCCATGTTCACTGCATCAGGCTTGTGCGGCGGCTGATTCGCGGGAATCAGAACGACCCTCTCGAAGCCTTTTGCCTCGGCGACCGCGCGCGCACAGATGAGGTGGGCGTGATGAATCGGATTAAAACTGCCGCCGAAGCACAGGCGCTTCATGAGGTTCTCCGAGCGATGAGCAAATGGTACATCCCTTGCCATGCGTTTCCTAAATGAACGGTCTGGCAGTCAGCGGAAGTGACGTGCAGGCGTCAAAATACTTGCCGGACGAGAGCATGAATCTGCTGTTTTCAGACCGAAACTCGCCAACGTGAGCAAGGCCTGTCCAGTTAAAACAGCCGTTTCAATATTTTTATAATAAGGCGTAAGATTCGAATGCCACAGCGCTTAATGCGTGAGCCGGCGCGCCTGCACCGAGGTACCAACATCGGGAATTTCCTGACCCGGTACAATGTTGTAGAGATAACAGCCCAGCTTTATTGGTCAGAAGGATTCTGGAAGCAAGCAGGGCGGCCGCGAATCAGGCGGCCAAGAAGCAAGGAACAGAAGGAGGCCACCATGGCCACCGCAACGATGACAAAAAAGACAGCCACCCGCGCCCGGCCCGCTCCCGCGGCGAGCCCAATCCCGCGAGCGCTGCGACAGCAGGCTGAGGCGTATCTGGCCCTGCCGTACGCATTCATGGACAGCCCGATTTTCAGCCAGCGCGGGATCGAAAAGGAACTCTTCACCTTCGATCGCGAGCCGCAACTCCCGTTGACCAGTTGGTATCAGCCGACGCGCGACGACATGTTGAATTCGGCGATCACCGGCGCGCCGCAGCTCATGTCGACCCCGGAAGAGAAACTGATGTTCCTGCGCTTCAATTATTCGAAGCGCAAGCTGATTCAGCTTCAGGCCAAAGCCAAGCGCGACGGCCTGACCCGCGACCTGGCCGAGCTGGTCGTCGAATGGCACCGCCGCTTCGAGCACTTCCGCGAATACCTCGTGCGCACGAACCTCGCCCTCGTGCTGGCAATGGCCAAGCGCGTGCGGCTCGGCGACGTGGACTTTGCCGAAGTCGTCAGCGAAGGAAACATGGCGCTGATCCGCGCCGTTGAGAAGTTCAGCATCGATCGCGGATTCAAGTTCTCGACGTACGCCTGCCGCGCCATCCTCAAGGCGTTCAGCCGCACGGCGTTGAAGTCGAACCGATATCGCAACCGCTTTCCGGTGGAGTTCGAGCCGGATCTGGAAAAGAGCGACTGGTCCGACCGCAAGCGCGATCAGGTCGAAGAGGACTGCATCGACGAGCTGAAGACCATCGTCGAGCGGAACCTGGCGGACCTAAGCAGTGTCGAGCAGACGGTGATTCGCCGCCGCTTTAACTGGCAGGAGCAGGAGGCCACTCCGCTCACGCTGGAAGAGGTCGGCCGCATCATCGGCGTCACCAAGGAACGCGTGCGCCAGATCCAGAATAAGGCCCTGGCGAAGATCAAGGCGAAAATGGAAGAGGGCGTTCTGCGAACCATGCCCGGCACTGAAGCGCCGGCGACGCCTGAAACGTCGAACTGAATTCGCCGCGGAAGTTGTGTAAAATCTGAGAACCCGGATCGCTAAACGGTCCGGGTTCTTTTCATTTTGCGGAGTAGCCGGACGTATCAGGCCGCCAGTCGCGCGAACTTCATCAACGGCTCGGGCAGTCGCTTGATCCCGCGGCGCAGCGCTTTATCGACCGCGTACTGGATCGAAAGCTCGAAGCGGCGATTGACCTTCTCGTCGGGCTCGATCCCTAGTCGGCGCATCTGCGCGATCGCCCACACCCAGGCGTGGTATTCCTCCTCACAGCGCTTTTTGTAGCGGTCGAAGCCGATGGCGTGATGGCCGATCTCGTGGAGGAAAATAGCAAGGCTGATGGGCGTGCGGGGAAGCGGGCATTCAATCCAGTTGATTCGCCGACCATTCTGAAGGAAGACGCTCCAGGCGCACCCGCTCATCTGCCGACGCCAGCGCTTCACCCGGACGTCGTAGCGCGCCTTCATAACCTCGACGATCGCTTCGAAGCGGTAACGCTCCAGGCGAAGTGATCGGCGCTCGTCAGCGGCAGTGGTCGCTTGCGTCATGGCCGCTGTGCTATCGACTGAAAATCGCGATTGGTTCAGTCCGCGGAAGGGGTTATGCGCTAAGCCGATAATACGACTCATGCCAATGGAGAGTGCAAAGAGGGGTTCGCCGGCGACGGTGGCTGGTTCTGGGCTGTGAGTTGAGCGAGCGCGATGGGTTGCAACCTTGGCGGGGCTGGTTAGAATGCCGGGCTCGAATTTGGAAGCTGGTTTTTGACGAATTCATTGGAGTGACCCATGCCCCGTCCGACAGGTGGCCGTGAGCGCCGCGAGAAGAGCGACAAGTTCCAGAACTTCAACCGCCCGAAGATCAAGGTCGCGCGCACCAGCGCCTCCGGCGAGATCTACATCGATTACAAGGACACGGAGTCGCTGCGCAAGATGATCAGCGGCAACGGGAAGATCCTCAGCCGCAAGCGCACCGGCGCATCGGCGATGGAGCAGCGGATGGTCGCCAAGGCGGTCAAGCGGGCGCGCTACATGGCGCTGCTGCCGTACGTGACCGCCGCGAGCTGATTGCTGGAAAGTCTTTATTCACCCGAGGCGTCCGACCCGATTTGGGCCGGACGTTTTCTTGCGCGCAGGCGCGGGGAATGGATAGAAAAACAGAAGCCGCGCGAAGCGGCTCCCGTTTCCACATCATTAACTGTTGTAGCGGCTCGCGTCAGGCGCGACCGACGGATCCGATGAGTTGATCGAGGACGTTGATGTGTCGCTGCTGGGCGGGGATGAGCTGGTTTTGGACGACCTGTTGTGACGTGGTGTCGATGTCGTCCACGCCCGCTTGATAGTCCTTGAGGCCATGCTCTTCGCCTTCCTTGAGGCTCTTGAGTGCGGAGGCGTCGCCGAAAAGGTTCATCGTGCCTTGGACGGTGGAGGCCCACGCGCCCCAGGCGCCGGAGGAGTCCGACGTTTCCCCGCCGAGCTCCTGAATGCGGTCGCGCAGAGTTTGGGCGGCGCGGCTGTGCTCTTCTTGAATCTCGCGGAGCAAGCCCACGTTCGCGGCAGCCAGAGCCTTTTCGCTCTCGGCGAGCTTGTCGATCGCCATGCGGTATGTCTCGGCCGCCGAGATCTCGCCGCGAAGGAAGGAGTTGAGCTGGCGGACGGCTTCACTGACGTCTGGGGCCGTGTGGTCGGTGCTGCTGATGGAGTTCATGATGGTAATCCTTTCGATAACCGTCCCACTTTCGCTTAGAGCAAGGGTCGTACCGTGGAAGCCGGGACCATTCCCCGGCTCGTCGAAGGCCTTATTTGGGTCGCCGCGAAGCGATTCAGAGGCTGCCCTGGACAAACTGCCGTGGATGAGCCGGGTTTGGACAGGCATGTCCAACTTCCGCCGCAACGAGCTTTCTTTTACTATCCTGCATTCCCCCGGGCTCATTACGCTGAATTGAGACGATGGCCGAAGACACATTTACGAAGATCGGGCAATTCAAGGATGTCGGGTCGTTTACCCAGCATCTGGCGGCGCTGGGGTTGGGGTTGCCTTGCGATCAGAAGGTGTTCTCGTCGCTCGAAGGCTCGCCGCTGGCGCAGCCGGTGGATGTGGAAGGGTTCACGGTGGGGAACCGGTGGTGCATTCATCCGATGGAGGGTTGGGATGGAACGACTGATGGGCAGCCGACCGAGCATACGCTGCGGCGATGGGAACATTTCGGGCAGAGCGGCGCGAAGCTGATCTGGGGAGGGGAGGCGTTTGCGGTTCAGGGGGACGGGCGGGCGAATCCGAATCAAATCGGCGTGATCGACAATGACGTCGAGCGCGCCGGGCGCGGGGCGGCGGCGCTGCTGACGCGCTGCGTCGAGGCGCATCGTTCCAGGTTCGGGCGCGCCGACGATCTGCTGATGGGATTGCAGTTGACGCACAGCGGGCGGTTCTGCCGGCCTTACGACAAAAAGAAGCTGGAGCCGAAGATTGCGTATCACCATCCGATTCTGGATCGAAAGTTCGGGATCGATCCGAACGACAACTCGATCGTCATCGGCGACGACTACATCGAGCGGCTCATTCAGAATTACGTGCGCGCCGCAAAGTTGGCGCAGCGGGCGGGGTATCAATTCGTGGACGTGAAGCATTGCCACGGGTACCTGGGGCACGAGATGCTGAGCGCGTTCACGCGGAAGGGGAAGTATGGGGGGAGCTTTGAGAATCGGACGCGATTTGCGCGGGAGATTGTGCAGGCGATTCAGGCGGAGTGTCCGGGGTTGATGATCGGCGTGCGGTTGAGCGCATTCGATCACCCCCCCTACCGCCCGGACCCGAGCCGAGCGGGAAAGGGAAAGTTGGGGCCGGGGATTCCCGAGCCTTTTGAGGATTGTTTGCCGTACGCGTATGGGTTTGGGTGCAGCCAGAGCAATCCGCTGGAGGCGGACCTGGCGGAGCCGATTCAGTTCATCAACCTGCTGGCGGCGATGGGGGTGAAGCTGGTGAACGTGAGTTGTTGCTCGCCCTACTACAACCCGCACTATCAGCGGCCGGCGATCTTTCCGCCGAGCGATGGGTATCAGCCGCCGGAGGATCCGCTGGTGGGGGTGTATCGGCAGATGTCGGTCACGCGGCAGTTGAAGGCGGCGTGTCCCGACAGCTTCCTGGTGGGGAGCGGGTATACGTACCTGCAGGAGTATCTGCCGCACGTGGCGCAGGCGGCGGCGCGGGAAGGCTGGGTGGATTTTGTGGGGCTGGGGCGATTGGTGCTCAGCTACTGGGATCTGCCGGCGGACACGCTCGAAGGACGGGACGTGAACGCAAAGCGGATCTGCCGAACGTTCAGCGACTGCACGACGGCGCCGCGGAACGGAATCATCAGCGGGTGCTATCCGCTGGATCCGGTCTATAAGGAGATGGGGGAGCACGATGAGCTAAAGGCGGCGAAGGCGGCGCTGCGGAAGTCGTTAATGGTGGTGGAGGGGAAATGAGAGCGTTGGACACTTTGCGACAGAATTGGACACTTTTTTAGTGTTTTATCTAATTATTGCTCAAGGCTCTAAGTGCCTGATTATATGAAGCTTGCAAGCGTTCTGTAAGGCGGTTTGAGATGGCGTGTCCAATTCAGGGAAAGGGGAAGGCGGCTGCTCGGACGCCGGTGGCGACGACGTTGAGGGCGTCGAACATTTGGGAATCCTGATTTCACGTCGGCGCGTGCCTAGCGGAGAATGTGGCAGTGAGGGTGAATCTCGCGACGAGCATGGCCTGAGGAGTGAACGATGAAGCGCTTCGCGCTCAAACATTTTGACCGTATTCAGTGGTATGTGAGCCTCATGGGAATGCTGGGTCTCGGGCACCTCGTACTCTCACGGCTCGACCCGGCTCGCGGCGGGATCGGCATTCTTGTGGCTTCCTCCTTGGTCTTGTTGATGGCCTGCACAGGTATACCTGCACCACATCGCAACGGATGCACGGTTTTGGTCGTGGCAGACTTCGCGCAACGGAACGTGAGACAACGGCGGCTCAAGCTGCTGGTGCCACGTGGAAGGCGAGGCTTTGAGACCCGTTTGACGTTTGCATGCGCCGTGGTCCGATATAGGATCAGGCGGGGGAAATGATGTTAGAGATAGAACAGCAGAATTTCATTGGCATCGGAATCTATACGGTTCGAGACGCTGCGCGCTTGGCCAGCATCCCGCCGGCACGCGTTCGCCGTTGGGTTGCGGGCTACGAATACGAGACGGCTGACGGCGTTGTCCGTGAGTCTCCGCCGCTCTGCTCGCGACAACTGCCGGATGTGGAGGGTGAGACAGCGATCGGATTCCTTGATTTGATTGAGCTCCGGATGGTGGATGCGCTGCGGAAGAAGAAAGTCAGTTGGAAGACGATCCGCCGGGCGCACGAGCGCGCCTGCTCGCTTTTTCAGACGCATCATCCATTCGCGACCCGACGGTTTCGAACGGACGGCCGCCGCATTTTCACGCACTTGAATGACAGAAGCCGAGGGCGGGCGCTGCTTGATGTTGCTGCGAGTCAGTACGCCTTCGCAAAATTTGTGAACCCATCCCTTAGCGATGTGGAGTTCGATGGGAAGGATCTTGCCTCCCGTTGGGTGCCGACAGCAGGGCGAAAGCGCGTCGTCTTGGACCCGGCTCGAAGTTTTGGACAGCCAATCGTAAAGAACGAAGGGGTGCCGACCCTCGTCCTCGCGAACGCCGTGAAGGTGGAGGGCTCGGATCGAGCGGTTGCAAAGTGGTACCGGGTCGATCTGGCATCGGTGCGTGCCGCAGTCGCGTTTGAGAAGCAATTAGCCGCTTGAAGTTCTTTCTGGACAACTGTCTGCCTCCGTCCTGGGCTCCGGCCCTGTGCGCTCTTGTCGAGGGCGATTATCAGATCACGCACCTACGCGAAAAGTTCGAAGCTGATACCCCCGACGTCGAGTGGCTACGGAAGCTCGGCGAAGAGGGTGACTGGGTTGTGATCTCGGGGGATCTTCGTATCACACGAAACAAGCACGAAGTGGAGACGTGGAACCAGGCGAGGCTAACCGCATTCTTTTTTGAGAAGGCGTGGAACAGCCAGAAACTCTGGGAGAAGACCTGGCGCTTCATTCGATGGTGGCCCCGGATTATCGAGCAATCTGAGGGCGTAACGCCGGGCGCGGGATTCTTCATTCCTCTAAACTACGGTGCTGTCGGAAAGTTCACACAGGCTTGATTGGATTACCGTGGCTGAGATCCGGCTAAAATGCGGCGGGTGTGCATCTTCATCCTCAACTCCGTGACGGTCCCGTCTTTGTTGTTGCGCGCGGGGATTTCATCACTACGGTTAACGACGGGCGTTGCCCGGCTTTGGCGTTGAACCTGGGGCTCGCTGATTCAGTGGCAGATGCGCAAGTGCCGTTGGCCAAGATAGAATGCGTGGATGCGCCGCCGCTCCCGTCTCATCTTCGACGCGCTGACTGACACGCATGCCTTCCTCCGTCTCTGATAGTTCGATGGAACGCGCGGAGTACTGGATACTCGATTGCGCGGTGGAGCTAACCATTCCAGTTCGCGCATTGATTTCCAATGGCATCGAGGAAAGGTTCAACCGACGCGGACACGGCCTGTCGAGTGAACGGCTGCTGGATCTGTTTGTCCGGTTATTCCGCAACGGCGACCTTATTGGCGAAGTGCGAGATACGGCGGGTGGAAACCTCTTGGTGCCGACAGGTGCAGAGATCGAGAGTGCCTTCCAAGGCGAAATCGACCTCGCGTACATGCTGACCGCTCAAGGCGGAGCGCGGTGGGAAGAAGCGTCATCGCCCAACTGGTCCTGTTACGTGACCGGCTTCTTCGGCGACGAGTATGGCGAAGCGGCTTCTCCCGACCGCAGGCTGGTGGAGGAAGCACTCGTGATGGATGGCGGCGCCTTGGGCCTGCACATCAACCCCCGTTCGACGATCTGGGATACTCCGACACCTTGGTGGGCAACTTACTGGAAGGTGCTTCCCACGGCACATCGAGCGCGTTTCAACTGCTCGCCGATGGTGCTGAATGAGCCCTTCAGGACGAGCCGCATGTACTCCGACTGGCTTCGAAGAACGGGTGGATGGTACGAGCGACCGGAGTGACCACGGTGGACTGCATCTGGCGGAGGGATTTGAGCGCTGTCTCCGCAACGGAAGTGGGATCTGTCCCAAATGCGGAAGTAAGGCGCGGGCACGGTAGAATCTCCGCATGCGTCCCCTCGTCGGCATTATCCTCAACGCGGTAACCGTGCTATCGGTGCTGGTGTGCGTGGGGACGGCAGCGCTCCTGGGTTGGAGTTATCACAGGCCGCGGACCATGCCGCCGACGAGTCCGCGTGTTCTGGTCCCAGTGCCGGGGGATGCCGAGGAATGGATGATCCTGGTGGCGGGCAATCTTGAACCGTGGGAATACACGCCATGGAATCACCAATGGTATCGGCTTGGGGCGGGCCTTTCGCTGTGGTCGCCCGCAGCGTGGAGTGGAGTGTTCGCGGTGTGTAGTTTTGTTGGTGCGCGAAGCCTATCCATCACGGCGCAGGTCGATGCGGCGCCGCCGACGCAGCGGAGCAGCGTGGGCGATCGGCCCCGGTTGTTGGTTTTGACGGATATCGGCGGAGATCCGGACGATACGCAGTCGATGATCCGGCTGATGCTGTATGCGAACGAGTTTGAGATCGAGGGGCTGGTTGCATCGGCGGCGGGGACGCCGGGGGAGCTGAAGGAACGCGCGACGCGGCCGGAGCTGATTCGCGAGATTGTGGAAGCGTATGGGAAGGTGCGGGCGAACCTGGCGAAGCACGATCACCGGTATCCGGCGGCGGAGGAGCTTCTCGGGAAGGTTAAGTCTGGGAACCCGGATCGGGGGCGGGACGCGGTGGGAGAGGGGAAGGACACCGAGGCGTCGCAATGGATCATTGGGGCGGTGGACCGGGACAGCGCGCGACTCTTGAACATCTCGATCTGGGGCGGGCAGACCGATCTGGCCCAGGCGCTGTGGCGGGTACGAAAGGACCGGGGCGCGGAGGCGCTGGCGAAGTTTGTCGCGCGGCTTCGGGTGTATGACGTTGCGGACCAGGACAAGATCGCCGAGTGGATGTGGGCGGAGTTTCCGGGGATGTTTTCCATCAGGGCCAATGCACCCAAGGGGGCGGATCGGCGGGCGGGGGCATTTCGCGGGATGGATCTGGGGGGCGACGAATCGCTGACCTCGCGCGCGTGGGCTGAGGCGAACGTGGTTCAGAACCATGGGGCGCTGGGGGCGTTGTACCCGATGAAGACATGGACGGCGCCGAACCCTCACGGCGTGATGAAAGAAGGAGACACGCCGAGCTGGTTCTATTTTCTGGCGAATGGGTTGTCGGATGCGGACCACCCGGAATGGGGAGGTTGGGGCGGACGGTTCGAATTGGACCCGACGCTGGGCGGGGGGCGGAGCCGGATTTATCGCGATGCCCTGGACGCGGTGGGCAAGACGCGGGATGCGCGGGCCAGCGTGTGGCGGTGGCGGCCGGCGTTTGCGGCGGATTTTGCGGCGCGCTTGAACTGGTGCGTGGGAGATGCGGAGCAAAAGGTGGCGCGGCGACGCGCTGTGACTTTGAATGGCGGTGCGGCGGGAGTGGTTCAGGTGGCGGCGGTGGGTCGCCAGGAGGTTAAGTTGACGGTGGACGGGACGGCGGACCGGAGCGCGCGGTGGTTTGTTTATACCGAGGCGGGGACGTACCGGGGAGACGCGGTGGGGATGCGGGTGGATGCAGAGGGGCGAACGGCTCGATTCCAAGCGCCGGAGGTGACGGAGCCTAAGACGGTGCATGTAATTTGCGAGGCGCGGGAGGGAGGGCGGATGGGGGCGGTGAGTTATGGTCGGGCGATTGTTACGGTTCGGCCGAAAGAGGCGAGTAAGAACTGATTGTGGCGGGGGTGGGACTTGGTGAGCGGGTTAGTCATTGGCGGGGCGGCCGAAAATTGCGTCGAGACATGTCGCGTGATTGAACATGCCGGCGGCGGAGTGCGCGATATCGGGGGCTTCGGCCAGGCGCCATTGGAAGGGCCAGCCGTGGGTGGCGGCGAGTGTTTTAGCGACGTCATAGCATTTTCGGCCCCGGGCGAGACGAAAGGGGCCTTGTGCGGCCGCGGAGGCGCTGCGGTCGAGGAGGGGGTGATTGGGGTCGGTGTCGGCGGTGCCGAGGTAGATGGTGAGGGGCGCGGCGAGGTAGGCCTGGAGAGCGTTGTCGTTGGCGATAGAGTCGGGGAGTTTGCCGAAGCCGTAGGGGTATGGGAGGTCGGTGGTGGGGAAGAGGTGGCT
>JBBRIN010000016.1:0-15982 GCA_038221115.1 Tepidisphaerales bacterium | reverse complement strand
CCAAGCATACCCGTCTGGGCCATCTGGACAATGTACATGGCGGCCATTTCCTTACAATTCCGCGCGCGGTCGCTGAGCAACCATGCGCAGAAAGGGCGCGGCGAATTGCCGCGCCCTTCTATGGGAATCAGAATGCCGCGAGAATTATTTTGCAGGTTTCGTCTGGTGCGACGTCAAGAGCTCATCACCATCCGATGGCTGCTCCCGCACGACGCCAACGCCCTTCGCGTAGTACTTATACTCCGTCGTCCCGTCCGCCAGGTCCTCCTTCACCTTCACGCAATTCTTAAACGTTCCGGCCGGCACCGTCACCGTCTCGGTAACCGAAACCACTTCATCCTTCTCCCCGATGTCGGTCGAGACATCTTCTGATCGAAACTTATCCCCCACCTTCGGGTTTGCCGGCAGGATGACGCCCGGCACCTGCGTGTCCTTACCCAACAACCAGCTCCCATCGTGGTTGATCACCTTCCCATTCTGGTACTCGCTGACATCTTCACCCAGGTAATAGACAGTTCCGTTGTCGTCTTGCGCGTAATAATCAACCGCCACCTCCGACAACGCGCCATTCTCGTAAGCGCGATCTTCCACGACCAACGCCTCGACGTCCTGATCGCCGATCTTAAACGTCTTGTGCAATTCGGGCTTGGCCGTCCGCTCCACGCGTGTCTTCTTACCGGCCTCCGTTCCCTCGAGCACGTCCTGCTTCAGCGACGCGAGCGGCCAATAGGGATTGGTGATGTCGCGCGGATGGCTGAACTTCACCCCCGCAAGCACCTTCTTGCCCCGGTCGGCGCGCTCGCCTGCCGCGTCCGCTGCATCGTCGGTCTTCGTCTCTATAAGCTTGCCGTCCGCTGCGATCACCAAATCCTTCACCGTACCATCCTTGCCCTTCACCGACGCTTCATACACCGCCTTCCCGTCCTTCATGCCCGGCTCCTTGTCCACCGGCCCGGCAGATCCACCGTTGGCAAGGATCGTGTCCTGCACGGGCTTGGGAACCTCTTCCCACTTCTGCGCCTTTCCCGCGAATGACGGCAGCGCAAGCGCGCAACCCAGAGCCGAGGCAACGAGAATTCCCAGTAGTTTCCAACCCACGCGATTCATGGCATCTCCTTCGTCTGCGGACATTCCTTAGATTCACTCCGCCGTGGCAACCGGCAATCTTTCAATAGCATAAACAACGAAAATGACGGGAGCGTGACGCGACAATTCTTTTCGCAGCGACGCGCGGCTGCCTTAGTACGCGGCTTCAAACGGCTGCGCGCGCAGCGTAGCGTTTCCGTCGGCGACGAGGTCCGGCTGCGGAAGTGTCAAGCTTACGTCAAACCAATCCGGCGCCGCCAGTTCTGCGCGGATGGCGCCGCCCAGAGAGCAAGTGAACGCGTCGACCAGCGCAAGACCCAGGCCGGTGTGTTCGCCTCCGGTGCGCGCCGGATCCTTTCGCCAGAACGCCTCGAACAAGTGCAACAGGTCTTCCGGCGCAAGGGTGTCGTTGGTATTCCCGAAGCGGATCGTGAGATTCTTCTGATGTCGCCGAATCTCGACCAGCACCCGTCCACCGCGGGGCGCATGGGCTACCGCGTTCGATAGCAAATTCGAAATAATCGAGGTGAGCATCGCTCTGTCGGTCTCAGTCACGATCGAGGCATCGCCTGCCGGCAGCAGGCAGGTCAGGTTAGCTCGCTGCGCACGCGGCGCGAGCGGGCGCCACGCCGCGCGTACTACGTCGGCTACGTCCACTGCCTCGGGGGCGACCGGCTGGCGCCCGGCGTTACAGCGAGAGAGCGACAGCAGAATGGCCACGATCCCCTCCATCTGCGTTGCCACGCTCAAGGCATCTTGAAAACTTCGCGCCGCCGACTCCGAATCCTCCGGCCACTTCAGCGCCACCTCCGCCAGCGCCCGCAACTCGGCAATCGGCGTACGCAGCTCGTGGGCGACGTCGGCGCTGAACCGCCGTTCCCGGCGAAACGATTCTTCGATCCGCGCGAGCAGGTCGTTCAATCGGCTGCAGATCGGGCGCAGTTCATCGGGCAGTTGGCCCAGCGGAAAACGATAATCCAACGATTGAACATCCACTCTCGCCGCGGCGTCCGCCACGGCGCGGAGCGGTCGCAATCCCCGCCGGATCGTCCATCTGACCCCGACGACGCTCGCAAGGCACATCCCGGCGACCGAGACGATCAACGCGGAGAGCAACACCTGAAGCGGCCGATCCACCTCGCGGCTTTCACGCGCCACGGTGAGGATCAGGCGTGGCGGCGTCTGGGCGCCGGCGAAGCCCGCTCTATCAATCGCCCGCCTCTCCTCGTCCTCCAGCGGCGGCGAGAATCTCATTTGCATCGCCCGCGCCGCGGCGCCGCCCGGCAGGGTCACGGGTGTGAAGGTCAGCTCTTTGCGCGACCGGCCGACCGCGTTAAGGAGCACTGACTCCACGAGCGACGCCGAGCGCGAGATCGACGTCCCGTCTTCGTGCGAGAGCTCGAACAGCTCGACGTGGGCGCCGGTTCCTCGGCGCGTTTCCTTCATCAGGCCGGCCGGGTCGTCAAAATCCAGGCTCGGCACCCCATCTTTCACTTCCTGTTTTACCAGCGAAACGAAAATCCGCGCCTTGGCCGCCAGCGCGCCGTCGAATTGTGCCAGAAGTGTCGCGCGGACGTACGTGTACAGTGTTGCGCCAGCCGTGGCGGATATAAGCAGCGTGAGCATCACCAGCCGGGTGGAAAGATGGCGTTCGATCGAGGCCGGCGGTGTCATGCGGGCTCCGCTTGCAGGATATATCCCACACCCCGTCGGGTCTGGATCAGCGACCGCGCATCGGGCACATCGAGCTTCTTGCGCAGGGCGTAGATCGCCGCATCAACGACATTGCTCATGGGCTCAACGCGCTCGTCATAAATGTGGGCTTCGATCTCCGTGCGCGTCACGACCTGCCCTTGGCGCAGTGCCAGGTATTCCAGGAGGGCATATTCCCGCGGCGACAATTCGATCTGCCGATCGCCGCGCCAGACCGTGCGCGACGACGTGTCGAGCCGGACGCCACCAAACGCCAGTTGAGGGCTCTTCACGCCGTGCCGGCGCCGAGCCAGTGCCTGCACGCGCGCCAGCAATTCGTCGAACGCAAACGGCTTGACGAGATAATCGTCGGCTCCGCTGCGCAGCCCCAATACCCGGTCTTCGACGGTGTCCCTGGCGGTCAGGATCAGCACATGCGTGTCCTGCCCCGCCGTCCTCAGCTTCTTAAGCAGCGACAATCCGTCGAGGCCGGGAAGCATCAGGTCCAGTACGATCACGTCATACTCGTTCGACTGCGCTTGCCATAGGCCCTGGGTACCGTCCGCCGCCGAGTCCACGGCGTATCCCGCCTTGCGCAGTCCGGTACTCACTGAGTCCCGGAGTCGCGCGGAATCTTCAATCAGAAGTAATCTCATGATGTCGTTGTGTCACCGATCGGTCGTGCGTCCCACGGACTCTCTCGTTGCCGGGCAAGCTCATCGTAACATGCGAACATGACCTCCGAATGATGCCGTGCTCCCCCACACCGACCGATTCATTGAATTCAAATCCGAACCGTCATCATTGCGTCATGTTCGAAGCTTAGCATGATGCATTGAAGTCACTGCGTCAGGACCACGGGCGCAGCGGCCTTGCCTTACGCGTTGCTCGGGCGAACCCGCCTGAAACGCCTCGGAGGCCCACCTATGGACGCCGCTCGTTTGTGTGTGGGGATTGGGATCGCGGCATTTGGCGCAACTACGCTGCTTGTGCTTGATGAGCTTCAGGGCAACCTTGCGGCGGACGGCGTAGTGTTGGTCGGCGAGGTAGACGGTGCCGAAGCCGCCTTCACCGATCTGTTCGAGCAGGTGGTAGCGGCCGATCTTGGCGCCGGGGCCGACATGTCCGGCGGCGGCGGCCGCGGCGTCTTTGGCCGAGGGAATGGGGTGGGGCGGTTGATCGCGGTTGATGGGCGAGAGGAACGCAGGGAACGAAGAGCCATCCATGGTGGCGTCTTCGGGGTGAGATGCTGTCGTCTTGCGCAAGAGTGCGTGTACGCGCCCGCGAGTCTGGGGAGGATTAAGGATAGAGGATGGAAGAGGGCAGAGCCCGGAGGATTGGCCATCGGGTTCCGAGGTGGTTGGCGCGGGTCAGGCACTGGAGATTTGGCGGTAGAGCCAGGTGCGGGCGTAGGTCCAATCGCGTTTGGCGGTGGGGGTGGAGATGTTGAGAACTTCGGCGGCCTGGGGGATGGTTAGGCCGGCGAAGTAGCGGAGTTTGACGAGTTCGGCTTTGCGGGGGTCGTGGGCGGCGAGGGCGGTGAGGGCTTCGTGGACGGCAAGGAGCTCGTCGTCGGTCTCGATCGGCGCGGCGATCTCAAGGCCGTCCTGATTAACATGCCCGATGCCGCCACCATGGCGGGTCGCGAGGCGGCGGCGGGCGCGCTCGATGAGGATGCGGCGCATGGCTTCGGCGGCGACGCCGAAGAAGTGGGCACGGTTTTCGAAGCGTTGTTCGCCGAGGCGCAGCCAGGCTTCGTGGACGAGGGCGGTGGCCTGGAGGGTGTGGCCGGCGGGCTCGCGGGCCATCTTGGCGCGGGCGAGCTGGCGAAGTTCGGCATAGACGAGCGAGAGCAATTGTTCCCCGGCGCGGGCGTCGCCGTGCTGGATCGCTTCGAGGAGGCGGGTGACATCGCTCATAGTCGTGTTCCGGGGATTGAGCGTTTCATTTTCCCGGCGCGTGCAGGCGGACACCATCCGGCCAGTCTTCGCCTATTACTTCTGCGCGTCGTATTCCGTCCAGAAGTCCGCGGCTTTTTGCGCTGGAGCGCCGCCGCGCAGTTCCCGGTACGAAATCCCGGTCAGCGCGGTCAGGGCGCGCAGCATGTCCACGTCGCGTGCTGCATGGGGAAGAACGATCTCCCGAAGCGTGGGGCACTGGAGCAGCAGCCCGAGGTCGGTGACGGCGGTGCCGTTGAGCGAGACTCGGGTGAGCGGCATTCCGGCCAGGACGGAGATGTCGGTGACCCTGGTATTGGAGAGTTGGGCGATGCGCAGCTTGCAGGCTCGCACAATGGCGAGGTCAGCGAATGAAGTGTCGGCGGCATCGAGCACTTCGAGACTGGCGCAAGCGGTCAGCGGGGAAAAGTCGGTCACGCTCGTCCTCCAGAAATTCACTTCCCGCAAATTGTCGCTGAGCCCCGGGGCCCGCAATGCCGTGAGGTCTGTTACCGGCGTTCTGCTCAAGAGGAGTTTGGTCAGGGCGATATCCCTGAGCGGACTCAGATCGGCCACGCTGGTGTCATCGAGGTTCAGCTCGCGGATCGGTGCGCCCGTGAAAACCGAGCAGTCGCGGAACTCCTTCGACAGAACGGCGACTCGCCACTTTCCGTCGGCATCGTAATCCGCGTTGAACTTCATCCCGGCCGCGTTCAAGGCGCGCATCCACACCAGGTCGGGCCACCGTTTCCAAAACTCTTCCGCCGTGATGTCGGGGATGAAGGGATACTTGGTGGTGAGCTTAAAGGAAAGCCTTTGCATCTCCGGCAGATTGCGCAGCGCCTCGACATTCCGGGCCTGCATCGGCAAAGTGACTTTTTCCAAGGTGGGAATCTCCGCGAGGGCCGCGACATCGGTCACGCTTTCGCAACCGTCGAGGAAAAGATCTCTGAGCGGAAGGCTGGTGAGTGGGGAGAGATCGCTGACCTTCGTCCCGCCGAGAGCCAATGTCTTGATCTGCATCCCGCGCAGGGGAGTGAGATCGGTAATCGGGTTCCCGGAAAGGATGAGAATTTCGAGCGGCAGATCCCGGACCGGCGCCAGGTCTGAAACCTGGCATTTGTCGAGAATGAGCACGCTGATCGGCGTTCCCTTGAGGAACGAGAAGTCACGCAAGGGCTGATTCTCGATGGTGAGCACGTAAGTCCCCATGGTGCGCTTGGAGAGGGAGAACTTGAACCCGCTTTTGCGCAGCGCCGGGAGGAACGTTTGCTCGCGATCCCAATCCTTCCAAAAGTCGGTCTTTGAAATGGCCGTGTGAATTTGCCAACCACCGTCCACGGCCGACTCGGACTGGATGTTTTTCAGCGTCGGATGGGCACGGAGCGCCGCGATGCCGGCCAATTCGTCGTCCGGCAGGCTGCGGAACGTCTGCGGCAAGATCAGGAGGTTGAGCGACTTCAGCCCGGTGAGCACCTCAAAACCTCGCGCGACGTTACAGCCGAAAAGGGTGAGTTCTTTGACCGGTGAGTTGCGGAGAAAGGAAAGATCGCGGAGCGGCGAGTTTTGAATGATGCAGCGTTTCAGCGGCGCGCCCGCCAGCGGAGAGTAATCGGTGGCCGGGATCGTCGTGGCATCAAGAAAGGTCAACGGCATGCCGGCCAGCGGCGTCAGATCAGCCACGCGAGTGTTGCGAAGGTTGAGCTTTCTCAGCGGCATGCCTCGCACCGCCGCGATGTCGAAGACCCGCGTGCCGCTGAGATAAAGCTCCTCCAGGGGCAGGCCACGCAGCGGAGCAAGGTCCCCGATCTCGGTGCCGTTGACCGCGAGCAAGGTCAGCGAGGGAAACTCTCGCAGCGGCGCAAAATTGGTGATCTGATCGCATCCGTTGAGGCGCAGAGCACTCAGTGGCATTCCCACGAGGGCTGAAAGGTCGGCGACCTTCGTGCCACTGAGGTCGAGATCGAGCAGGCCGTCGCCGCGGACGGTGAGGCGCTTAGCGAGCGGTTTGTCGGCGGAGACGGGCAAGTCCTTGAGCCGCGCGATCCAATAATCGAGCACATAGCGCTTTTCCTCACCGAGCAACCGCGCCACGAGCATCAGTTCAGCCGCGCTGCGCTGCTGATGCTGCATGGCGAGGTGTAGTTTGCTGAGGCTTTCGCGGGCGAGCTTGCCATCCGGGCCAGGGGGCGCCGCCAGGAGTTGGTCGGAAAGAATGACGCCGGCTTTTGCGCGGGCGTCACCGGGACGAAGGGCGAGCGCGGCGCGGTAGGCCACGGCAGCTTCGGCCAGACGAAGCTGGCACTGGAGCACGTCGCCCTGCGCGACGAGATACTCCGGCGCGTCGGGTCGGAGTTTCGCGGCGTAGGCAAGCTTGTCGAGCGCTTCGTCGAAACGCTCCCTGGCCACGAGCGCGCGTGCTTGTTCGATGAAGGCCGGAGCGGTCGCCCGCAACTCGTTGAGCGCGCTAACGGCCCGCTGCTTCTCGTGCCCGGCCCGCACCGCCTGCCATAAGCTGGCCGCGATGCCGATGAGCAGCGATGCCGCAATTGCCGCGCCGGCTGCGAAGGCGAGCATGTTACGACGGTAAAGCTTGCTGAGGAGATAGGCGGTCGTAGGCGGGCAGGCGATGACCACGTCATTGGCGAGATGGCGCAGCAGGTCCATCGCCAGGCCGTTGGCGGTGTCGTAACGCCGCTTGCGGTCTTTCTCCAGACACTTCATCACGATCCAGTCGATGTCGCCGCGCAGAGCGTTGGGCAGGCGGTGCGGGTCGGTGTGGCGTCGCTTGGCGGCGGTGGTCAGCTCTTCAGCGCCGAGCGTCTTGAGGCGGGCCGAGGGGCGCGGTGGATCGACCTCGCGGATGAGGCGGCGGACTTCGTCCATGCCGGCCTTGGCCATCGTGGCGGTATCGATGGGCGTGCGGCCGGTGAGCAGCTCGTAGAGCAGTACGCCCAAGGAGTAGATGTCGCTGCGGGTGTCGACGTCGAGGGAGGTCATTTCCGATTGCTCGGGGCTCATGTAGAGCGGGGTGCCGATCATCTGTTCGAACTGGGTGAAGAGCGTGCCGTCGGTGAGGCGGCCCTGGGTGGCCTTGGCGACGCCGAAGTCGATGACCTTCGGCACCGCTTCGCCGTCGTTGATAGTCACAAGGATGTTGGAGGGCTTGAGGTCGCGGTGGATGATGCCCTTCTGGTGGGCGTGCTGAACGGCGTGGCAGACGGTGATGAAGAGCTTGAGGCGCTCTTCGGTGGAGAGGCCTTCCTGGTCGCAGTATTCGGTGATCTTCATCCCCCGCACGAGTTCCATGACGAAGTACGGGCGGCCGGTCTGCGTGGTGCCGGCGTCGAGTACCTTGGCGATGTTGGGGTGGTCCATCATCGCCAGGGCCGGGCGTTCCTGCTCAAAGCGGGCGACGACCTCGCGGGTTCCCATGCCAAGCTTGATGATCTTGAGGGCGACGCGGCGGCGGACGGGTTTTTCCTGGTCTGCCATCCAGACGGTGCCGAAGCCGCCCTCGCCGATTTGCTGGAGGAGCTTGTAGGGGCCGATGCGGTCGCCGGGGGTTTCGTGGGAGGGCAATTCGTGGCGGTGCGGGGTGGCACCGGGGGGTTGCCATTGGGTGACGTCTATGAGGACGTCGGCGGCTGGCCCGGCGGGGGATGCGAGAAAGCGTGAGGGCATCGCGTCGTGCGCGGAGAGGAGTGCGCGCACTTCGGCGAGCAGCGGCGCATCACCGTTGCAGGCCTCGACGAGCCATGCTTCGCGGGTGTGCGGGTCGTGACTGAGGGCGGCGTCGAGGATATTTTCGGCGCGGTTGGACGGGGGCGGGGTCATTTCGCTCTCCATTCACCTGCTCATGCGTGAGAGGATAGCGGAAGGGATCACCATATTTTGGAAAATGTTGGGCGGGCGGCGGGTACCGGGCAAACGTCCGGGTTTCTGCGTGGCCGGTCTTTCGCCCCTCCGGGGCTAGGGAAGGTTATTGGCGTTGGTGAGGGCTTGAGGTGGGCTCACGCGGAGGGCGACAATCTTTTGGAGGTAGGCGTTCATGTTGAATTTGCGGAGGACGTGGGATTGCATGTCACGGGTTGAAGAGATCGCGGCGGGCCATGAGGCCGAAGACGCCGCCGGTGTGGAGGAAGATGGGGAGGGCATCGGGGCGGGTGTGGCGGGTGCGGATGGCGTGGAGGAAGCCGGCGAAGGCTTTTGCGGTGTAGGTGGGGTCGAGGAGGATGCCTTCGCGGCGGCCTAGCAGGTGGATCGCGTCGATGGCTTGGGGGGTGGGGATGGCGTAGCCGGGGCCGATGAAGCCGTCGAACAGGTCGATGGGAAGATGCTCGTCGGAGAGGGGCAGGTTGAATTGGGTGATGGTTTGGCGGGTGAGAGAGCGCAGCTCGTTGTGGAAGAAGTCGAGGGAGTCGGAGACGGGGACGCCGATGACGCGCCAGTGGTGAAGGGCGAAGAGGGCTTTGCCGAGCATGAGGCCTGCGTGGGTGCCGGCGGAGGAGACGGCGGAGTAGATGTCGAGCGGCGTGGTTGCGCCGAGCTGCTGGACGAGTTCGTGGATGCAGCGGATGTAGCCCCAGGTGCCGAGCGGGATGGAAGCGCCGACGGGGAACAAGTAGGGGCGGCGGCCGGCGCGGCGCTCGGTATCCATTGCGGTGTCGATCAGGGCCTTCAGGTTGGCGCGGTAATCATCGGGGGCGTGGTAAGTAATCTCTGCGCCGAAGATGGAGTCGAGCAGGAGGTTGCCTTCGAGCTCGGGCGCAGGGGAAGGGGCGCGGAGGATGAGGCGGCAGCGCAGGCCGAGGCGGGCGGCGATGGAGGCCGTGGCGCGGCAGTGGTTGGATTGGAAGCCGCCGTGGGTGACGAGGGTGTCGCAGCCGGCGGCGAGGGCGTCGGCGACGACGTATTCGAGCTTGCGGACTTTGTTGCCGGAGGTTTCCAAGCCGGTGAGATCGTCGCGCTTCATCAGGATTCGCGGGACGGACAGGTCCGCGGCGAGGTTTTTGAGGTCGATGGTCGGGGTGGGGAGGTTGGCGAGGTGGAGGCGGGGGGGTTCGTTGGGGAGCATTTCGGTGAGGGTAGGTTTGGGGTTGAGGTTGTCATCCTTGGGTGTGGCGTGACTGGAGCACTG
Source organism: Tepidisphaerales bacterium (assembly GCA_038221115.1). GTDB lineage: Bacteria > Planctomycetota > Phycisphaerae > Tepidisphaerales > Tepidisphaeraceae > JANXVV01. Next base: position 6,127 of record JBBRIN010000016.1, on the reverse strand, counting down.
ACGCTGTGCTTTTGCTTTGTCGGACGGAGTACCGGCCGACATCGCGGGGTACCGCGACCATGGGCAGGTTGCCCATGCCACGGGGTTATTGGGTGAGATTGGCGAAGAGGTCTTTGCGAGTCTTGAGGCGCTTGAGGGAGGCGGGAATGGTGAACTTTTTGGGGTTGAGGCGGGGGGTGAGTTCGGTCCAGTCGAGGGGCATGGAGATGGTGGCTTGTTCGGTGGGGCGCAGGACATAGGGGGGGACGGCGTGTTTGCCTTGGGCGTTTTGCATGACGTCGAGGTAGACGCGGGAGCCGCGTGCTTTGATGTTGCGCTCGGTGGTGGCGATTTTGGGGAGTGTATCCGCGACGCGCTGGGCGATGGTCGCGGCCCAGGCGCGGGCCTCGGGGTAGCCGCCGGCTTTTTTGTGCCAGGGGGTCAGGACGTGTAGGCCGGTCTTGCCGGTCGTTTTGATGTACGCGGGAACCTTTTCGGATTTCAATTCTTCGCGGAGTTGTCTGGCGACTTTGACGGCGTTGGCGAAGGTGGATTGGTGGGGATCGATGTCGAAGAGGACGAAGTCGGGAGTGTCGAGGGAGCCGACGCGGGAGAGGAAGGGGTGGAAGGTGATGGCGCCCTGGTTGACGAGGTAGAGGAGGGATTGTTCGTCGTTGACGAGGGCGTAGTCGACGGGTCTGCCGGACTCGGTGGGGAGACGGACGCGGGGGATCCAGTCTGGGTAGTAGGTCGGGGTGTTTTTCTGCCAGAAGTGGGGGGATTTTTCGCCGGCGGAGAGGCCTTCGGGGAGGCGTTCGAGGGTGATGGCGCGGTTGCGGAGGTGGGGGATGAGCTTTTTGGCGACCTGGGCGTAGTACTTGAGGATGTCGCCCTTGGTGATGTGGGCGGCGGGGAACATGAGGCGGTCGAGGTGGGTGAAGGTCATGCGGGCATTGTGGGGCAGGCTCTGGGAAGGTGGGAATGACGAATGCCGAAACAGGCAACTTTAGAGCAACGGCCTGACCCGGCCGTCGCCGTGGCCGCTGGATTTGCCCCAGATTCCGGGGAGGGGTTTTTGGCAATCGGGGCAGAGGCTGTCGGGTTTGACGCGGTTTTCCAGGACCATGAAGCCGTGGCGTTTGATGATGGTGGAGTGGCAATGGTGGCAGCGGGTGTTTTCCCATTCACCGACCTGGCCGGGGAGGTTGCCGGGGTACATGTATTGGAGGCCGGCCTGTTTGCCGAAGTCGACGATGCGCATGAGGTCATCGACGGTGGTGCGGCGGTAGCCGTCGGTCATTTTATAGTCGGGGTGGAAGGCGGTCATGTGCCAAGGGATGAGGGGGTCGACGGAGGCGATGAAGTCGGCCATGCGTTTGAGATCGTCGGGATCGTCGCTGAAGCTGGGGACGACGAGGGTGACGATTTCGACCCAGAAGTTGCGCTCTTTGAGCAGGCGGATGGTGTCGGTGACGTTTTCCATCACGCCGCCGAGCTGGCGGTAGTTTTTGGGGTTGAAGGTCTTGAGGTCGACCTTGTAGGCCTCGACATAGGGGCGGATGAAGTCTAGCACCTGGGGGGTGGCGTTGCCGTTGGAGATGTAGGCGCACTTGAGGCCGCGGCTTCGGGCTTCCTTGAAGATTTCGACGGCCCACTCGCTGGTGATGAGGGGCTCGTTGTAGCTGGAGGCGACCACGGGGGCGCCGTTTTGGATGGCGTGATCGATCAACTGAGCGGGGGTGCAGAGCTTGGCCTGGGCGACGGCGTCGGGGTCGCGGAGCATCTGGCTGGTGACCCAGTTTTGGCAATAGCCGCAGTGGTAGTCACAGCCGAGCATGCCGAAGGTGAGGGCGTCGGAGCCGGGGAGGACGTGGAAGAAGGGTTTTTTTTCGATGGGGTCGCAGGCGAGGACACCGACGTAGCCGAAGGGGACGCGGAGGGTTCCCTGGTCGTTGAAGCGCACGCGGCAGACGCCGTCGCGGCCGGGCTTGACGAGGCAACGGTGGCCGCAGGCGAAGCATTGGATGTCGCCGTTTTCTTTGCGTTCGATGAGAGCCTCGGCGGCGGGAGCGCTGAAGCGGTGGAGGATGTCCTTGAGGTCCTTGAGCCGCTTTTTGTCTTCGAGGATTTCGAGGGCGGTCGCCATGCGTGTATGAGAAGTAATACGTCCCCGAATAGGAACATGTTTTTCACTTGATCGGACTGACGCGGTCGGGTGGAATGATTGCACCTAATCGAAGGAGTGTATATGGCTGACTCAACTACCGGGAAGAAGTGGTCGATCGAGGCGGATTATCTGCAGGCGTGCAATTGCGATTATGGGTGCCCGTGCGAGTTTGAGGCGCCGCCGACGATGGGTTTTTGCCAGGGGCTTGGGGCGTATCGGATTAACCAGGGGAAGTACGGGGAGGTGGATCTGGCGGGGTTGGGGTTCGCGTTTGCGATTGATTTTCCGGGGGCGATGCACCTGGGGAACGGGACGGGCGGGTGGGTGATCGACGAGCGGGCGACGGCGGCGCAGCGGGGGGCGCTGGGCGCGATCCTGAGCGGCGATGCGGGAGGGATGCCGTTTGAGATATTCAAGATGCTGTTGAGCAAGAAGATGGAGCCGCAGTTTGCGCCGATCACGTTTAAGCTGAACGGGCGGGACAGCAGCGTGAAGATTGGGGAGCTGATGGCGGCAACGATGGAGCCGATCAAGAACCCGATCAGCGGGGAGGCGGAGCAGATTCGGGTGGAACATGCGACGGGGTTTATTTTTAAGTCGGCCGAGTGCGTATCGGCGAAGGAGAACTGGGCGAAGACGGGGATGGTGAAGTTTAACTGGCCGAACAAGGCGGGGTTTGTGACGAAGGTGAAGTACGGGAATTGAGGGCCATCCGGTGGCGCAGAGCATCGGTGTCATCCCGCGGGGGGAGCGGAACTTCATTCTTGGGGGGATGCTCGGCGTGACCGCGCTGGCGTGGGGGTATTTGTTTGTCGATGCTTGGCGCATGAATCATGGGGCGAGTTGCTGCGCGGTGCTGGCGATGCCGCAGCTGCGGGCTTGGCCGGTGCGCGACCTGGTCATGCTGTTTGTGATGTGGTCGGTGATGATGGTGGCGATGATGACGCCGACGGCGGGGCCGATGGTGATGCTGTTTGCGGCGGTGCAGAGGCAGCGGCGGGCGACGCAGGCGGCGGTGGTGCCGGCGGGTGTTTTTCTGGCGGGATATCTGCTGGTCTGGGTGGGGTTCAGCCTGGCGGCGACGGTGCTGCAGTGGGGGTTGCATGCGGCGGCGCTGCTGTCGCCGGCGATGGTGAGCACCAGCCCGTGGCTTGGGGGCGGGTTGTTGATCGCGGCGGGTGTTTTTCAGTTCACGCCGATGAAGCGGGCGTGCCTGCGGCATTGCCGGTCGCCGCTGGATTTTTTGCTGACCGGTTGGCGGGATGGACGGCGCGGAGCACTCGTGATGGGGCTTCGGCATGGGCTGTCATGCACCGGATGTTGCTGGCTGTTGATGGCGCTGCTGTTTGTGCTGGGGGTGATGAACCTGGCGTGGGTGGCGGCGATTACGGCGTTTGTGGTAATGGAGAAGACGGTGCCGGGGGTGAAGTGGTTGAATTGGGTGAGCGGGGCGGCGTGTGTGGTGTGGGGTGTGGTGGTGATGGGGCGGGCTATCGGGTAGCGCGTGCGCGGATCGCTGCGCTCTGGCTGATTCGATCGGAGTACCGATCGAACATCGCGGAGTACCGCGAATATGGGCTGGTAGCCCATGCCACGGGTCGGACGTCAGGTTTTGAGCCGCTCAAGAATTGACTTGCGCTTGAACTCGTACTTCACGTCATCCAGCACCGCGACGGCGTCGCCGGTGGGGAGTTCCTGCTCGAGGGGGACCCAGCTTTTGCAGCCGGCATAGGCGGGGGTGCTTTCGATGGAGGTGGGCTGATGGAGGCGGTAAGCGCGGACGAGGAGCAGATAGAGGGGATTGCCGGGGCGGTAATTGAAGCGCATGTCGATGAGGGGGTCGGTCCAGATGTGCTCCTCGTGGATGGCGTCCATCTGGCGGCGGTGGTCGAGCTGGATGATGTCGGTGACGACGGCGGCGGCGGAGAGGCGGATCTGTTGGGGCTCTTCGGTGCGGGCTTCGAAGCCGTCGTGGGCGGGGGGCTTGAGCATGGTGGGATTCTGATGCAGGTAGGTGGGGAAGAGGAGGAACTGGCGGTGTTCGACTTCGAATTCGCCGGAGGTTTCGAAGATGCCGCCTTTGCGGAGGAGGATGAGTTGTTCGCCGCGCTCGAGGGCGGTGCAGACGGAGGCCCATTCTTTAAGTGCTACTTGCAACGATGTCGGCCATGCCATGCGGTCTGCTCCTGGATTAGCGCCGCTTGGGCGCGGCGGGGGAAGTGGGTAGTGTAATGGCCCGTGCTGGTTCCCACCACGGCGCAGTTGGATTGGCGTGGGGTTTGACGTGTTCTCGTGATGTGGAGTGCCTGGGATGATCTTTCGCGGCAGCGTTGTTGTGCAGTTGATCCTGGTTGCGGCGCTGGCGGCGCAGGTCGCACCGCCATCAATGGCGGCGGATGCGCCGGCGGGGCAGGCCGGCACCGATGGCAATTCATATTTCCCGCTCACGGCGGGGACCATATGGAAGTATCTGGTTTCCTCGGAAATGAACGATAAGGCGGAGAAGCCTTATGTGCAGACGCTGACGGCGGGCGCGGGGGTCACGTCGGAGGGGAAGACGCTGTTGCCGCTTGGGGATGAGGTGTACCTGGTTAAGGAAGATGGGGTGTACTTGTACGGGCACCGCGAGGGGGATGGGAAGGTGCAGGCGCTCGATGAGCCGCGGAAGATCGTCTCGGCCAAGCCGCATACGAGCGAGGCTTGGAGTGCATCGGGGAAGGGCGAATCGACGTACAGTACTTGTCTGGGGTCGCAGTCGATCAAGACGGAGGCGGGGGATTTTACGACGCAGTGCGTCTTCAGCTCGACGGCGATCGGCGCGGACGCGGCGACGACGCGGTCGATCTCGCGATATTTTGCGCGCGGGGTCGGGCTGGTGCGCGAGACGGTGAGCGAGAAGATTAAGAAGCCGGACGGGACGCTGAGTATTCGTGAGACGACGCGCGATCTGATTGCGTTTATTCCGATACGGGCTGGGGCAACTACCGCGCCGTCGCCGGCGGCGCGATCGACGACGGGGCCATCGGGCGGGAACGGTGTCGCGGTCGAAAAGCTGCTGGTGGAAGGGCGCAAGTTGGCGGCGGAGGGGAATGCGCGCGGGGCGTTGGGGAAATTTGCGGAGGCGGTTGCGGCTGACCCGAAACTGGCGATGCCGCATGCCTATAAGGCGATGGCGCATGCGGCGCTGGGGCAAGGGGGCGAAGCGATTAACGAATCTGACCTGGCGGTGCGAATCGACGGCAGCGACTCGGCCGTGTGGGAGGCGGCGGGCCGGGTGAGGATCGCTTTGAATCAGGTGGATCGCGGGAGGGCGATGTTTGACAAGGCGGCGCAGCTTGCGCCGACGCGGGCTGGGACGATTTACATGGATCTGGCGGCGGCGCTTGCGGCGCGAAATGAGCCGAAGCTGGCGGGGGATGTTGAGGCGGCGCTGAAGCTGGCCGCGGCGGCCGATCCGCCGAGCGCTGATGCGCTGTTTCAGCTCGGGCAGAGTTATGCGAACGCGGGGAAGGCGGAAGGCAAGGCTTATCTTCAGCGATATGTAGCGGCGGCGGATAAGCTGCCGGCGTCGGAGCGGGATGCGCAGAAGATTCAGGTGGCCAAGCAGATGATCCGGGCGCTGGATATTTTAGATTCGGCGAAGGGGCGTTAAGTCTTGCAGGGGCGGGGCGTTCAACGAAAACCGGTGAAGCGGCGGCGGATTCTGGTTGATTTGCCGGCAGGATGGGGTTGAATAAGGCGTGTCCCGGAGGTTCCGACATGGGTTTGGAAAGCGAAAAGGATGCAACTTCTTTTGATTCTGCGTCGGCCGCGCCGGTGAAGCGCAAGCGGCGGCGCAAGTCGGCGCGCCGCAAGGCCAGCAAGCCGCTGCCCCCCTTCCATGTCGTATTGCTCGATGACGATGAGCACACGTTTGAGTACGTGATCTCAATGATGCAGTCGGTGTTTAACTACTCGCGCGATCGGGGGCTGCAGATTGCT